>JBDTBI010000425.1:0-5488 GCA_039924215.1 Acidobacteriaceae bacterium | reverse complement strand
CGAGATAGCCGTCATTGTTGGCGGTGGGATAGTTATTCTGGTAGCGTTTTGCATCAACGCCGATGCTGATCGAGTGCAGGCCACGCTGCCAGGTCAAATCGTCAATGTAAGTGTAAGTGTTGTCGATGAGGCCACCGCCGTATACCGGATTGCCTCCGCCGAAGAGACCGCCACTGATTCCCTGATAGGTGTAGCCATTGTAGGCTTGATTCGGAAAGGTGATCCCCACCTTGGCATTGCCATTGGTTCCGAACTGTCCGGTCGTATCAATGGGGAAGTTCTGGGCCCAAACTGTACGCGTAAAGCCAACCTTCGCTGAATTCACCACAGAAGGGGAGAAGATATGGACCCAATTGATGCCGCCGAGTTTCGTCGGGTAAAGGTTTACACCGGGAAAGGAAAGGGCTAGCACCGGAACGCTTCCATCGTATGCCGTGCCCATGGAATAGAATCCGGTGATCTTGTCGGAAGCACGCAGGTCGTATTCGATCTTGATATCGCCCTGGTTGTTGGCCTGGTAGCTGCGCGTGGGTCCTTGAAAATTATTATTGGCGATCCCATTGGTCGGTGCAGCGTTGGGCAGCGGATAGAGGCTTGGGTTTGAAAATAGAAATTTCGCAACGGGGTTGATGACCGGAATCCCCTGGTTATTGGGATAGGGTGCGAAGCCATTCTCCGAGTCGTAAAGCTGGATCGGGTTGTCTCCCGCGAGGAGTGTCGAAAAATCTCCATTCCGCATCGCCTGGGTGAACACGCTTGCCTGTCCGGTTCCTCCGCTATGGTGGCGGGAGCCGAGATAGTCGACAAAAAAGAAGAGCTTGTTACGCAAGATGGGGCCGCCAAGAGTGCCGCCAAATTGCGATTGGGAATAGGAGTTGATCGGGACTTTCGGAATCGCCTGATTGTTGGTCCAGGAGTTTGCATTGAGCCGGTAATCCTGTACGTATCCGTAGGCCGAACCGTGGAAGTGGTTCGTGCCGCTCTTTAGAACGCTGACAACGTCGCCGCCATTTACGTTCCCGTAGTTAGCCGGCGCATTTGCAGTGATCACCTTGATCTCCTGTATAGAGTCCGGTGCCGGACTGTAGGAGATGAGATTGTTAAACGTCTCATTCATGTCGATCCCGTCCAGCGTGTAGTTGTTTGCCTGGGCCCGGTTTCCATTCATATTCGGCGTATCGACAAAATACGTGCTGCGTCCGATGCCTGTTGTGCCGGAGGTGCCGGCCGTATCGATCGAACCGGGCACGTATAGGGTGAGGGCAGAAAAGTTGAGCCCATTCAGAGGAAAATTCTGGATGGTGTTGGCCGTAAGGGTGGTCCCACGGTCGCGTCATTCGTATTCAAGATCGGGGCGGCGGCTGATACCTGCAGCGTTGTCGCTGCCGATCCCACCTGCAGCTTGACGTTGAATGTTGGAGTTTGCAAAACCTCCAGATTGAAGGGCGGAACCGTTTCTGTGTTGAAGCCGGGTGCCTGTACCGTCACCTGATAGCGACCGATCGGAAGGAATTGGATCCGGTAAAAGCCATTTGTATTGGTCGTCGTCGGACTCTCAACACCGGTGTCAAGATTTTGGGCGACCACCTTCGCGCCGGGAACCACAGCCCCACTCGGATCCGTCACTTCGCCGGTGATCGATCCGGTTACCGACTGCGCAAACGCAACAGACAGGCTTAGACACAATGCCAGCACGCCTCCCAACAAGGTGCGCTGAAAACGTATCTTTCTAACCGGGGCCGCCACTTTTTGTACGGATTGTTGCTCGCGTCGCGACATGACTCATTTCCTTTCTGGCTGTTTCTGTACCGAATCCGTTCCGTTGCGTGTTCCGTGAATGATCAATACGATCAACGAGAGTGATCATAGGCGTCAACGCATCGCTGTAAATAGAGAAAATGATGAAAGTAGTCATTATCTGATTGAATTGCCCATCCTGTACTAGGAAGTGTTGAAATGACAAAGTACGAATTACCTACTAGCCTACGCGAGGCCTACTTCGCTGTATCGGATGAGTCGAAGCTGTTTATTTTGAATGAGATGATCGCTTTTGGGTGCGAGACGCACCGGAAATCATACTGGTTAGCGGGCACGTCTGACCTGTACAACGGAGAAGATCGACAGGTTTACAAAAGCGAGGGCAGGAACAAAATATGGATCGTCGGACTTTTCTCGCGTCTCTAGCAGGGGGCACCGCGAGCTTTTTCATGCCAGGGGATGGAAATGCCGCGCCGAATACCGCACTGCCTGCGGGCTCTCATTCTCCTTTGGCGTTGCCGACCGCAGATCAATTGGCGTGGCAGGATCTCGAAATGGGGATGTTCATCCACTTCGCTCCGAATACCTGGCAAGGTGTCGAACAAGATAATTTATCCACGCCACTGTCGGCGATCAATCCTACATTGCTGAATACAGACCAGTGGGCCTCCACTGCCTTGGAGGTGGGCGCAAAATATATCGTCTTCGTCGCCAAACATTCCGGCGGGTTCTGCATGTGGCAAACCAGGACGACGCATTACAGCATCGGCAACACACCATGGCGAGGTGGGCATGGCGATGTGTTGGCCGATCTCTCCGCCTCCTGCCGAAAATTTGGATTGAAGCTTGGCGTATATGTTTCTCCGCGTGACGCCAGTCTTGGAGCCGATGTAGGGGGCATCTGTAAAACGCCCGCGCAGCAACAGAAATACAATGCGATTTACCGCCGCCAGCTTACCGAGGTGCTCTCTCGCTACGGCTCCATGGTGGAAATATGGTTTGACGGCTCGAATGTCATTCCTGTCGGCGACATTCTCCAGAAGTGCGCCGCGCACGCAATGATCTTCCAGGGGCCCCATGCGACCATACGTTGGGCTGGCAATGAAAAAGGCTTTGTGCCCTATCCGGCTTGGAACTCGATCTCTGCGGCCGATGCCAAGACCGGTGTCGCGACTGCACTGAATGGCGATCCAAACGGGACAGTCTGGTTGCCGAATGAAGTGGATGTTTCTATCCTGCGGCCAAACTGGTTCTGGAGTGAAAAAAGTCAGCTCAACCTGCTCTCACTCGATGCGCTCCTGGAAATTTATTACCGCTCAATTGGGCGAGGTGCGCAGTTGCTGTTGAATATTCCCCCGGACACAACCGGCCTAATTCCATCTGCGGATCACGTGCGTGTCCGTCAATTTCACGATGAGATCCAGCGTAGGTTCGGCCGGAATCTGGCGCAGACATTCGGTTCAGGCGCGGTGGTGACATTACCGCTACCCGCTCCTTCCCGCGTCGACACCATCATCATGGAAGAGGACTGCTCGTTCGGTGAGCGGGTACGGAGTTACAAAGTAAAAGCGCGCCACCATGGAGCCTGGGTTGTGCTCGGAACTGGCACCGCCATCGGCCACAAAAGAATTCAGCCCGTTCCGCCCATCGTCGCAGATGCGGTGAGGCTGACTGTTATTGAAAGTGCGGCCCGCCCGCGGATTCGCCGCATCGCCGCGTTCGACACGCATGCTCTGCCGCCTCCGGAATGGAATGCTCCCGTGGAGGCGTGGGCCTACGATAAAGTCGGGACATGGGAAAACAACGCCTATCATCTGGACGTGTCGAACAAAATTGTTGCTGCCACACAGTACCGCCTGCGCTTTGTTCCTCAAGGGGGATGGGGCGACTGCACAGACCCGATTGAGCATGCAATGCTGTTGTTCGATGGCGTGCCGGAGCCAAAACTGATCCGGCACCTCAACGGATCGCGAGATGTGTTGCTCCTTACGATTCCAGGGATCGGTCAAAAGATCATCGTCGAGGGACGATTGAAGTGTGCCGCGAGTGGAACCATTCTGCTCAAGAAAGTATGACAAATAATCCTGGTGGGCCCGTCGGTACGGTATGCTTTCCCAGCGGGTTCAAGACATGACCTGTGAATCATTCGCAGTCCGCCGGGATTCTCTATAGAATCAGGTGCGTTCCAGCCGTGCAGGAAAAACAGCAGCAAGCCGGCATGCCGTGCCGGAAACCAAGGGGGGCCTTGAATGCGCATCGTTTGTATTCTGCTGCTGCTTGCTACCAGCACGCCGTTCATCCGGGCACAGCCGAAGGCGCTGCTGTACATGACGAGCTCCGCGCAGTCAGTGCAGTCGTTCCTCGACCATCCCGACAAAATCGACATTCTGGTACCGGCCTGGTACTCCACAGATGTGCACGGGCTGGTGTGGGGCGCACCCAATCCGCAGGTGATGCAGGTTGCTCGGGAGCACCACGTCGCGGTTATGCCAATCATCGGCGGCAGCGGTATGGGACCGGATCAGTACCATCGGTTTTTCAACGACGCGGTTGCTCGTCATTCCATGGAACAAGCGCTGGTTCGCGCATGTAAGCAGAATGGGTATCTAGGCATCCAGTTCGACTTTGAAGATATTAGTTGGCAGGACAGAGACGCGCTCTCGCAAACAGTGGCGGAAACCGCCGCAGTGCTGCACAGCGCTGGCTTTCAGCTCTCGATCGCTACCGTACCCAATGCCCCTGGGCATCCGGAAGGGACCGCATATAACGCATGGATGTTTCGCGACTGGCGTGGCGCGTACGATTTGAAGGCGTTGGCGCAGTCTGTGGATTTGATCTGCCTGATGACATACGATCAACACACGCGTTACACGCCGCCTGGGCCAGTCGCCGGCTATGCCTGGACCCTTGAGAATTTGAAGTACGCGTTAACTGTTGTTCCCAAAGATAAGCTCTCGCTCGGTATTCCCCTTTATGGCTATCATTGGTTTGCTGGAGCGCCTCCCGGCGGGAAGAACGTGCCCAACCCCACAGCCGAATACATTAGTGCGCCGGCGGCGATGCAGTTGGCGCACGCCTACGATGCCAGGTTGCAGTGGGATCCTGAAGATAAGACGGCATGGTTCTACTTCTATCGCTCTGACGCTCGGGAATGGGTGTTTTACACGGATGGCCGCACCTTCGCGGCACGCTACGATCTGGTGAAGCAATATGGTCTTGAAGGATTTTGTTCCTGGGTGCTGGGCGATGAAGACCCTGCAATCTGGCAGTTGTTACCCACCCATAATCACCACGCCGCTCGCCAGGCAGCGCCACAAGGGAAGAGGGAACCGTAATGTCTAAATTGTCGCGCACGATCTGTTCATGCACAATTCTCGCTGTTTCCATGTCCGTCCCTTGCTTTGCACAGGCGGCTACTCCTTCGGCGAAGGTCCAAATAGATTGGGACAAGACAATTCTTGTCTCACGTTCCACCGCGACGCTTCAAGTCGTGGTGAATCCTATGCTGAATCGAGGCTCTGCCATGCACGATGGAGCATTCGGCGCATTGAAACAGCTGGGCGCGGACTATGTTCGATATGTTCCCTGGCTGCCGTACCCCCGGCTAGCGGTAGCCGAACTGGAGCCACCCACGGCAACCAGTACTTCATGGGACTTCAGTCTGATTGATCCGATGACGGAAGATTTTATGAACGCTACATCCGGCCACAGCACAGTAATGAATTTCAGC
>JBDTBI010000424.1:0-2620 GCA_039924215.1 Acidobacteriaceae bacterium | reverse complement strand
CTTGAGGAAGAACTGGACTCGACCACGCTGAATCAGTTGATCAAGAAATCCGGCAAGAAGGCGGCCAAGCCAGCCACGGAATCTTTGCCTGAACATCCGGAGCCATCAGCTCCGGCATCAGTAAGTGCCCACTAAATCCTTTGACTTGGATGCTCCGTAGTGGGATTGCACGTATTCGTCCAGAATTTTGGTGAAGTCCTGAACAATGTGGTCCCCGCGTAACGTCAGCAGCAGCCGTCCGTCGACGTAGACCGGAGCTTTGGGTTCTTCAAATGTGCCGGGCAGGGAAATGCCAATGTTGGCGTGCTTGGATTCGCCGGGTCCGTTGACAACGCACCCCATCACGGCCAGCTTCAATTCTTCGACGCCGGGATATTTCTCGCGCCATTCCGGCATCGACTCACGCACATACGCCTGAATCTGTTGCGCCAGTTCCTGAAAGAAAGTGCTGGTCGTGCGGCCACAGCCGGGACAAGCTGTTACCTGGGGAGTAAAGCTGCGCAGGCCAAGCGATTGCAGAATCTGCTGTGCGGTAAGAACTTCTTCTGTGCGGTCGCCGCCCGGTTTTGGCGTTAGACTGACTCGGATCGTGTCGCCAATACCCGCAAGCAACAAAGGCGTCAGGCCCGCTGTGGATGCCACAATGCCTTTCATCCCCATGCCGGCTTCCGTCAGGCCCAGATGCAGTACATAGTCGCAGCGCGCCGCCAGCATGCGATAGACATCAATTAGGTCATGTACGCCGCTGACTTTGGCGCTGAGGATGATCTGATCATGTCGCAGTCCGTAACGCTCCGCCATGGCTGCCGAGTCCAGCGCGCTGGCAATCATCGCTTCCATGGTTACATCGCGGGCGTCTTTGGGCTGCGCGGACTTCGCATTTTCATTCATCATGCGGGTCAACAAAGCCTGGTCAAGCGATCCCCAATTTACGCCAATGCGCACCGGCTTCTGGTTTTCGACAGCGCATTCAACCATGGTGCGGAAGTTGTCGTCATCCTTGCGCCCAATGGAGCAGTTGCCGGGATTGATGCGATACTTCGCCAGAGAACGGGCACAGGCGGGATATTTTTTCAGGAGCAGATGGCCGTTGTAGTGAAAATCACCCACGATCGGCACAACAACATCCTGCTTCGCCAATTCATCCACAATGTAGGGAACTGCCTTCGCTGCGGCATCGTTATTCACCGTTACGCGGACGATCTCCGAGCCCGCACGATGAAGCGCGGCGACCTGCAGGACAGTGGAGGAGATGTCGGCCGTGTCGGTATTTGTCATCGACTGCACTACAACTGGTGCATTCGAACCAACGTGGACATCGCCGATCAGGACCGTAGGTGTTTTTCTACGAATGGTTTCTGGCATAGGCTGTACCATCGGTAGTTTATCATTCCGCCGGAAAGATTCCATGGCTGTCAAGATGGCTCGCGCCTCGTATTTCGTTCCACGCCAAGTGGAGCGTCGTTTGTAAGAGTGGAACCTTGGTTTGCCCCCGTCTTCCCAGGCTGCGCCACCCTACCGTTGCAGACAAGCGTGTTTCCTGTTAGGTTTACGAGGGTCAGGTCATTCGGAGAACGGCCCCCCTTTTCTGAGTTTGTGAGGCGAGTGTGTCTGCAATGAAACAACCGCAATCGAAGAAGAAATCTACAGCCATGCCACGAATTCTCGCTGGCAAAACCAACGCCAGTGTGGATCCGGCGCGGAAACATCAAATTCAGCAGTATGAGATTGCCGTTCGTCTTATGCGAGAAGGCAAGTACGAGAAAGCCAAGACCGCATTGGAGGCGCTGCTCTCCTCGAATGCCGGCGAACTGGTGGATCGGGCCCGGGTACATCTGGCCGCGTGTCAGCGCCAGATGAAGAAAAACTCCATCTCGTTCGACAGCCCGGAAGAGCAGTACGACTA
Source organism: Acidobacteriaceae bacterium (assembly GCA_039924215.1). Lineage (GTDB taxonomy): Bacteria > Acidobacteriota > Terriglobia > Terriglobales > Acidobacteriaceae > JAKAAZ01. The sequence continues at coordinate 714 of JBDTBI010000424.1, read as the reverse complement.
TGCGATTTCACTTCTCAATACGGGCTATTATGAGGACGCGCGGGAACAGTTTGATGTCATTCTCAAAAAGCATCCGTCTGCCGACTATGCCTATTACGGATTGGCCGTCATGTACAGTTTGACCAGTCACGCCGAGGAATGCCTGGAGCAGTTGGGACGCGCCATCGAACTGAATTCGGGCAACCGCATTCAGGCTCGTTTGGATTCCGATTTTCAGGAGATGGCCGACGATCCCCGGTTCACGGAACTTCTGTATCCTGAAGTTTTGTAGGCAGTCGCGGCTCGCAACACCATGCTGCTGGTCGGCTGGTATCTGGAGCGTTGCCAATCTCGATGAATAAACATCCAGCCGGTTCCATGGCGGCACAATCAGCGGATCCCGAACCGCAGGCGTCCAGGGCGGCAACCGATCCCGCCTGTTTGCGCGTGACCGCGATCGGCGGCGGCACCGGCCTGTCAACGCTCCTGCGCGGCTTAAAAAAACACACACAGTCTCCCTTTCATGCGACGACGCCAGCAGACATTGCTCCCGACCTGCCAGCAATTATTTCCGACCTGGCGGCCATTGTTACTGTAACGGATGATGGCGGTTCCAGTGGCCGGCTGCGCAGAGAACTGAATATCCTGCCGCCGGGCGACCTGCGCAATTGCATGGTGGCTCTTTCAGAAGACGAGCATCTTTTGTCGCGCCTGTTCCAGTACCGATTCGACAGT
>JBDTBI010000423.1:0-6944 GCA_039924215.1 Acidobacteriaceae bacterium | reverse complement strand
ACGATTTCCGCAATGTGATCAAGCATCGCATCGCGCGATACCGCTCCACCCGAATCCGGCAGACCTCTTGAGAAAGCGAAGCCTCCACTGGTAGTAGCGAGCGCTTCGAACCCAAGATGGCGCAGGTACCTGGCCGTGCCCATGTCCCAGGGATTCGGGATTAAGAAACAGCCGCTCTCGTGAAGTTTTCTGAACACTTCTCGCCGGGCAGAAAATTTTGGCACGAGTTTGTCGGAGGTGCGTGCAAACGCTTGAGGGGGCATAGTTTCTGGTTGCGCCATTCTTCATCGGAGAGCCGCGATTCGCGCGGCCCTCACATCTTTCGACAAATCGCCTAGGCCTGCGGACTTAAGTCGTCCAGTGGAGTCTCTGCGCTCTGTTTCACGCGCACCACGGTGATCTTGTGGAAGCCTTCCTTGAACGAAGGCGGCCGCAGTCGCTCTGCCATCCCGCGCATCGCAGCTTCATTCACCATGTAGTCACGGCGCATGTTTCGCTCCATGCAGACCTCAAACGGCACGTCGAAAAAGACGGCGTGGACCTCATATCCAAAACTCCGCGCCATCTTGATCCACTGTCTCCGCTCATGAGGCGAAAGGTTCGTCGCATCCACGTAGTTCCACGGCATTTTTGCAATCAACCGTGCGCGCAGCAGGGAGCGTAATGTCGAAAACACCAGCCCCTGGTATCGCTGCTCGGTAATATCGTCGAACAGAATGCTGCGCAGCATGTCGCTCGACAATGGCGTAACACCGCGGCGTTTGAACCATGTAGTCTTGCCCGAACCTGGCAACCCAATCGCCAGCACGACATATCCCTTCGGCGATTTGGAAGCCTGCAACTCCGCTGGCGGCTGGCTAAGGGAATCCGGTTGCGTCTCCAGCACCAGTTTCGGCTCCCCATCCGGAGAAGAAGCGGGCGTGGCCTGGTTTTCCGGCTTGCTCTCACCCCTGCCTTCAGAGCGACCTCCGCGCCGGTTTCTCCACTGCCGGCCAGAGGGTTTCTCCTTGCGATCAACGGACGGTTCTGGTGCGCCCGCGCCCTCAGGAGAAACTTCGTCGGCATGAATGGCTTGAACGTGTGACTGCGCCGCATCCTCCTGCCCTGGTGGCTGGGGATACGACGGTTGCAATGGCGTTGGCTGGTCCTGCGGAATCTCGTGACCAATCTTTCCGGTTGACTCGGAATCGTTCGTCACCGGCTTCTTACGACGTCTCATTAGTTTTTCGCGCACCCAATCGCGCATGTTGCGCTTGTAACACATTGGCCGCATCGACTGCAGACTTGTACGGAAATTTTCCGGCCAGAACCACGCCAACGTGATCGTCGCGGCACGCCGTACAATGGGGATGACACTGTATTTGGAAAATCACTCGGAGGAGAAGAAAAAGATGGCAGTAAAGGTTGGTATTAACGGCTTTGGCCGCATCGGGCGGAATGTTTTACGCGCATCGCTGGGCAACCCGGAGCTGGATTTTGTTGCGGTCAACGACCTGACCGATCCGAAGACGCTGGCGCATCTGCTGAAATACGACTCCATCCTCGGCAATCTGCACCACGATGTGCAGGCTGGGCCAGACTTTGTTTCGATCGATGGCAAGCAGATCAAGGTATTCGCGGAGCGCGACCCCGCCAAGCTGGATTGGAGTTCTGTTGGCGCTCAGGTGGTCATCGAATCGACCGGCCACTTTACGGATGCGACAAAAGCCAAGGCGCACCTGCAGGGGACGGTCAAGAAGGTCATCATTTCGGCTCCTGCATCGAACGAAGACATCACCATCGTACTCGGAGTGAATGAGAACAAGTATGACCCGGCCAAGCACAACGTCATCTCAAACGCCTCCTGCACCACGAACTGCCTGGCGCCGATGACAAAAGTGCTGTTGGAAAACTTCGGCATCGTTTCCGGCCTGATGAACACGATTCACAGCTTCACGAACGATCAGGTCACGCTCGACTTTCCTCACAAGGATCTTCGCCGTGCGCGTGCCGCTTCCATCAACATCATCCCGACTTCGACCGGCGCAGCCAAGGCACTGCATCTGGTTCTGCCGGAATTGAAAGGCAAGCTGGATGGCTTCTCGCTGCGCGTTCCCACACCTGTCGTTTCCGTGGTCGATCTAACGGTGGTGACGGAAAAGCCTATCACGGTCGAGTCTGTCAATGGCGCGTTGAAGGCTGCGGCGGATGGCCCGCTCAAGGGAATTCTTGGCTATGAAACGCAGCCGCTGGTTTCGAGCGACTTCAGAGGCAACCCGCTCTCTTCCATCATCGACGCACAATGCACCAAGGTTATTGGCGGCAACATGACCAAGGTGATCAGTTGGTATGACAATGAATGGGGCTACTCCAACCGCGTGAAGGACCTGGTTTTGTTCCTTGTGAAGAAAGGCCTGTAGCGGCACTGGAATTGAATAACCCCGCAAAAAAAGGCGCGAGCACCCATTCGGATGTTCGCGCTTTTTAGTCCTTACCGCGAATATACGGAGGATTTCCGACCACAATTCTCTAGGATTGGCAGACGATTTCGCCGTTCATCCCGTTGGGATAGAATCCGCCCGAGCACTGACCACTGGCGTAAACAATGTTGAGAACCTGCATTGTCGTGCGCGGGACGCTCAGGCCATTTTTATCGACGAAGTAAGGATTTTGCGCGGTGGGAGGAACAGCCAGCGAGTCCACCGATGGGACTTTGACGCCGGCATCGATGCACGCTTCCCGAAGCGTGCCCGAGTGTTGGGCTTCGGTGCCCATAATCGCTGCCGCTGCCGCCAGGTAGGTACTGTTGGTGATGAGCGGAGCTGCACCGAGGTAGGCGCTGACTCCCACATCCTCAAATATTGACGCCAGCTTCATCCAGTCGTTCACGTTTGCAAAACCAAAGCCAAGAGCGTTCAGGTTGATCGCGGGCTTTTTGACTGCCCCCGCACCAAGAGCGTTACGCAGGTACTGGACGTGACGCACCTCGTCCGTCCGCAGAGCCGAGGCCACGTACGCCTGCGGCAAGGCCTGAAAATCATGGACCATGGCACCCCCGGTCGTGGGACCGGTTTGGTCGGCCGTGGTGATGATTCCGAGTTGTACCAAACTGGTATTCCAGGTCGCCTTCAGATAGAACTCGGCCTCGAGATATTCAAGGTTCAGCGCAAAATTGAGAATGTCGGCGTCACTGACTCCAGAAGCGGCCTCGACCTTCTGCTCGCTACTCCCGAATTTGCTTCCTACCAGGGCTGCTCCCGCCAATCCAAGACTGGCAAAGCCAGTGCCTTTAACGAAGGCGCGACGGTTGAAGGTTGATTTGAAAGTTGATTCTGCCACACCGGTTGCGTTGTCTTGCTCATCATTTTTCATCGAATTAATCCCCTTTTGCGTTGGATATCGCGTGATTCAGAGAGCCCATCCGCTCAATGCGATTGGCAGGTGAGCCATAGGGTGGCTGGTTGAACGGATTAAGTCGTACGCGGGGGCGGAAGGGTGCATCGTTCGACTCAGGCGGAGCAGATCACATAGGCGGAGCGGATCACTTGAATGGTAAGGCCCCTGGTCCTCCATAGGAGGTACGGTGGTGCAGTCCATTTGGATTGGTTACCTACCTCAAAGAACAAGGTGTACGGAAAGTTGGGATGAACCTGCGTGAAAAGGGGTTGGCATCCGTTATGCGCATTGCTTTCGACCAGATGAAAAGTGTCCCTTGCAATCCAGATGAACGCCAAAAGGGAAGGTGCTATTGCCTTCGGTCGCTCCCTGCTTTCATTCCCAGAACCAGACCTGTCGCGCATCCTGCGCGCACTCAAATAGTTCAAAAGAAAACCCGCAACTGGGAATGCCGCGACAGAGCGGGGTGATCCCCAGTTACGCTAATATTGATGCAGAGCCGTTGATACCAACCTGCTCCATGACTTCAGATTTCCGTACCCCATATCTCTCATGCCAAAGCTATCGATTCTTGCTCTATCCCTCGAACACAAGCGCGTTTTCATCCGCGTAGACTTCAATGTCCCTCTCTCTGAGGATGGAACCCAGATCATGGACGACACGCGCATCCGGGAAACGCTTCCGACACTGGAATATGCCATCCGGCACCGCGCCAAAGTGATTCTCGCCTCTCACCTGGGGCGGCCCAAGGGGAAACCTAATCCGCAGATGAGCCTGCGCCCGGTCGTCGATCGCCTGCGCCAGCTTCTCGGCCAGCATCTGGGCCAGTCCGTCAACGTCGGGTTTTCTCCAGACTGCGTCGGAGACACTGCAGCCGAAACTGTGCGCATGCTGGAGTCCGGCCAGGTGCTGCTGCTCGAGAATTTGCGTTTTCATCCGGAAGAAGAAAAGAACGATCCAGTCTTCGCCAAAAAGCTGGCGAAGCTTTGCGACTTGTATGTGAACGACGCTTTCGGTAGCGCCCACCGCGCCCATGCATCGACTGAAGGTATTACACATTTCGTGGCGCAATCCGCCGCCGGCCTGCTAATGATGAAAGAGCTAAACTACCTCGGCAAGGCGCTCAGTGCCCCCGACAAGCCGTTCGTCGCCATCCTTGGTGGCGCCAAGGTTTCCGACAAGATTGAGGTCATCCAGAACCTGCTCGAAAAGGTCGATGCCCTGCTGATCGGTGGCGGCATGGCCTATACATTTCTGAAAGCCCAGGGGCAGGACGTCGGCAAATCGCTGCTCGAAGCAGACAAGCTGGATGTGGCGCGCGAGGCCATGGAAGCGGCGGCGAAGCAAGGCGTACGTTTTCTGCTGCCGGTCGATCATATCCTCGCGGATCGCTTTGCCCCCGATGCGAAAACGCAGACGTTTTCCGGTAGCCAAGCCTTCCCTGCCGACTGGATGGCACTCGATATCGGTCCGAAAACCGTCGAGCTTTTTGTGGACGAGATCTCCCGTGCTCGGACGATCGTCTGGAACGGCCCGATGGGGGTCTTTGAGATGCCCGCTTTCTCACACGGCACGATGCAGGTAGCGCAGGCCGTTGCGGATAATGTGCTGGCAACTTCGATCGTTGGCGGTGGAGATTCCGTCGCTGCGATCCAAAAGGCCGGGGTCGTTGACAAAATCACTCACATCTCGACGGGTGGGGGAGCGTCGCTTGAATTCCTTGAAGGAAAAAAATTACCGGGCGTGGAAGCCCTGACGGAGAAGACCGCGTGAGCACTCGCAAGCCTTTGATTGCAGCCAACTGGAAAATGTACAAAACACCTTTGCAAGCCAGTGAATTTGTTTCTGCGTTTCTGCCTCTAGTGCACGGCCATACCCACGATGAGATCGTTCTGTGCCCCCCGTTTGTCGATATCGCCGCCGTCGTTGCGGCTGCGCACGGCACCAAGGTCCACGTGGGTGCGCAAAACATGCACTGGCAGGAGGAGGGCGCGTTTACCGGAGAAATATCGGCGGGCATGCTTGCCGCTTCCGGCTGCACCTATGTGATTCTCGGTCACTCCGAGCGGCGGCAGTTCTTTGGCGAAACGGATGAGACTGTGAATCAAAAGCTGCACACGGCCCTGAAGCATAAGCTGCTCCCGATCGTCTGCGTGGGCGAGCTGCTGGCGGAGCGCGAAGCCGGCAAGACGGAGGAAGTGTTACTGCGGCAAACTGCGAGGGGGCTGGCCAGTGTAGCGCCCGACCTTGCCCGGCATATCGTCATTGCGTACGAACCCATCTGGGCCATCGGTACCGGAAAAACCGCCACGCCGGAAATGGCCGCCGAAGCACACCTCATTATCCGGAGCCAGGTGGCACGGTCGCTCGGCCGTGAAATTGCGGATGCCATGCGCATCCTCTACGGTGGCAGCGTGAAGCCGGAAAATGCTGCTTCTCTGCTCGGCCAGCCGGAGATCGACGGCGCACTGGTCGGAGGCGCGAGCCTTGATCCGCGTTCATTCGCGAAAATTGTCCTCTATTCCTAATTTGCCGGCGGACTTCACTCCGGCCACGCCGATGAAGTCCGCAGAACGTCGTATTTCCGGGTAGGAACTCTCGATGCCATTGCGTGCTGTCATCTTCGATTATGGACTTGTGCTTTCCGCTCCCGCCGATCCCGCGGCGCACGCGCACATGGTAAAAATTTCCGGCCTTGCGCCGGAGATTTTCGAAATACATTACTGGAGATTTCGCCTGGATTATGACCAGGGCAAGTTGAATGGCCGCAGCTACTGGGAGACCCTTGCGAAGAACACAGGTCTGTTTCTGACGCCAGAGCAAATTGACGCGCTGATCGAGCAGGATATTCGGATGTGGGCTAGTGTCGATCCCGTCATGCTGGCATGGGCCGCTCGCATTCAGGCGTCCGGAATGAAGACTGCCATCCTGTCAAACATGGGGGAAGATCTGCTGGCCCACATGCGGAGGAACTTTCGCTGGCTCGATGGATTTGATCATCTCACTTGGTCGTGCGAGCTGAACTTAATCAAACCGCAGGCGGCGATCTATCTCCACACGGTGGAAAGACTTGGCGTGAAACCGGAGGAAGCACTTTTCCTCGACGACCGTATAGAAAATGTGGAAGGTGCGCGTCAGGTGGGATTGCATGCCTTGCTATTCCGCACCCCCGCCCTGCTGCAGGCAGAGTTGGACCAGGACGGTTGGGCCAGCCAGTTGCCTCCGGTCATCGCACCGAATGCATTGCATGGCGCCGACCATCTGGCTTCTGATCGGAAGCAGTAAGACAATTTATTGATGTTGGATTTGCCTAGGCTCGATCGGGACCTGTTCGACAATTTCTACGTTGAAGCCCTGTAGCGCGGGAACGTGAGTCAGAGTATTTGTCAGCAGGCGAATCTTGTGAATCTTCAAATCGGATAAAATCTGGCCGCCCAGCCCCACCTGGCGCAAAATGCGATATTGGCGGTCTTCATTCCGTTCATGGGGGCGTGCGTCCCGATGAAAGATCAACCGAGGCTGCGGGCAGTTCTTATCGATGCCAAAGCCTTTCGTGTTGTTGTGCAGAT
>JBDTBI010000422.1:0-4284 GCA_039924215.1 Acidobacteriaceae bacterium | reverse complement strand
AATCATTCCATCCTGCGGTGCAGGTAAGGGATGCGCCGACGCGGGTCTGTCCCTTGCCGCAATTCGGGAGGAACTATTTTCAAAAGTGCAAGCGGCTCCTACATGCAGTCAGGAGCCGCTTCTTTGCCACGATAGTACAGGAAGGATCGGCACGATCGACACAAGCGATTCCCCTTCCTCGCCTCTTCTTGTGGCTAGTGAGTAGACTCTCCCGCCTGCTTTAAGATGTTTTCCGCATCGGCTGCCAGAGGGCCTGTGGGACTCAGTTTAAGGAATTTGCGGTACGCATCCGCACACCCCGCGGGCAGGACGATTTTATTTGTTTTGGGATCGACGGTGGCATGTTGTACCAGGGCCCAGCCCTTAATGTAATAAGGGATCGCTTTGCTTGGATCCGCAGCAATCGCCTTATCCGCGGCTGCAGATGCGGCATCGCCCTGGCCAGTCTTGTACAGGACGATGGCTTCATTTGTGTAATACATGCCTGCCTGAGTTGGATCGGCCTTCGCAGCAGCCTCATAAGAGGTTACGGCGTCGGGGACTTTGCCAGAACTCGCCTGCGCCTCACCGAGGTTATTGTAGGCAGCGGAGATGACAGCCGGTTTTGCGGATTTATCGGCGGTCATCAGGGGCAAAGCTTTTTGGTAATTCGTAATGGCGTCGGGGTATTTCTTTGCTGCCAGGTAGCTGTCGCCGAGTTCGAACCATGTAAGACCCGAATCCGGCTTGCCCACAGTGGCCTGAGTGTCGAGCGCAATGGCCTGATCAAAATTGCCTGCCTTGCGGGCTGCACGCGCGTCGAGAATAAGCTTGTTCACGTTCTTGATTGCTTTGTTTGCTTCCTCCGCACCAGAATTCTTCTTGCGCAATTCCTTGATGTGCGCCCTTACATCAGCCGGTAGCTTGTCAACGTATTCCGCACGGGTCATATCAAAATCGACCTGGACATCCTGGCCTGCCGCGAACACCACATCTTTTTGAAAGTCCATGGTGCCCGGTGCCATCTTACCGTCCGGACCCTGGACATTGCCGTACAAAAGTACCGCGTATTTACCCGGGGCGATGCCTGAACCCGTATAGTCGCCATACTCGCTGGTTGTGAACGTGTATATGGGCGTTTTGCCGTCGTGCGTCAGCTCAACCTTTACATTGGGCTCAGGTTGCGCCAGTGGGTCCTGGGCGTGACCATGAATCTTGGCGGTGGTTGCATCCGACGCCGGTGCAGCGGCCGGAGCGGTTTGCGCCCAGACCGAAGTTGCACTCATCCAACCGCCAGCCGTGAGGCAGAGGGCCGCGCACGATACAGTAGCAATTGCCGCAAACATTTTTGCGGACTTAGAAAACAAAGCGAACCGGATTTTCTTCATTCCTTACTCTCCTCGACCTTCGACACGGTAATTTCACACAGCGCTGCTATATCCAAAGTCTCAAAGTCATTCTAAGACGAAACTGCGCGAAGAGCACCCGAGGGCTAACTTTCTTGCCAACACGAGGTGCGATTTTCGGATATCCGTGGAGTGGCTTGCCCCTCGGAGCAACTTGCCTCTCAGTCCGGCTTGCCCTAGGTCGGAGCGTAGGGGATTGGGTCGGAAGCACCGGCCTGCGCGAAGGCCCGTAGGCGAAGAACACAGCTGTCACACAGTCCACAGGCAAGATCTTCGCTGGAGTAGCAGGACCAGGTGAGGGGAAAGGGAGCACCCAATTCCAGCCCTAGCTGGACAATCTCACTTTTCTTCAAATGGATCAGTGGGGTAAAGATTTCGATGTCGCCATGCCGCGTCCCGGTCCGTATGACCTGGCGAAATGCGTCGTAGTAGGCGGGGCGGCAATCTGGATACCCAGAGCTGTCCTGGTCTACCGCACCGATAAAAATTGCTTTCGCGTCGATCACCTCTGCCCAACTGACTGCGGCGGCAAGAAAGTGGGCGTTACGGAAGGGAACGTAGGTGACAGGAATTTCTTCCCCGATTTTCTCTATGGCGGGGGCTTCGGGCACGGCGATGGATGGGTCGGTCAACGCGGACCCGCCAATCTGGCGAAACAAGTCGATCTTCAAAGGGAGAAATTGCCGAACTCCCAAAAGTTCCGCGACGGCGCGTGCGCTGGTCAACTCTCGGGACTCGGTGCGTTGTCCGTAGCTGAAGTGAAGCGCGTATACATCGTAGTCCCGCGCAGCCAGGGCGAGGCAAACAGAGGAATCCATGCCTCCCGACAGGGAAACAACTGCACGGGGGCGGCCAGGTACAACGTTTTCTTGGCTGACGGACATATTCATGGAATCCAAACGAACTCAATCCATTTGTAGTTTCGCCAGGGCGAGCACCACAATCTTCCTTCGTTTATGAAAATACTTTAGGCTACGTTCAGCGAAGCCATGTCGATGACGAAACGATATCGCACGTCACTCTTCAGGATGCGCTCATACGCTTCATCGACTTTTTGGATCGGAATGATTTCGATGTCGCTCACGATCGAGTGCTGGCCGCAAAAGTCCAGCATTTCCTGCGTCTCCTGAATTCCGCCGATCATGGAACCGGCGAGATTCCTGCGACCACCAATTAAAGTGATTGCCCCGATAGGAATCTGCTCTGGGGGAGCGCCGACCACGACCATCGTTCCATCTATCTTGAGGAGATTCAGATACTGGTTCCAATCCATCTTCGCCGACACAGTGTTCATTATGAGATCAAACGACCCTTTGAGTTTCTGAAATGTTTCCGGCTGCGAAGTGGCATAGAAATGATCTGCCCCCAGGCGCTTCGCATCCTCCTGCTTGCGTGAGGACTGGCTGAGGACCGTGACCTGCGCACCCATCGCATGGGCCAGCTTCACACCCATATGGCCGAGGCCGCCGAGACCGATGATGGCGACATTCTTTCCCGGTCCCGCATGCCAACGCTTCAACGGGGAAAAGAGCGTGATGCCAGCGCATAACAACGGAGCGGCTCCGTCCAGCGGAAGATTCGTTGGGATTCGGAGCACATAGTTTTCGTCTACGACCATCTTGTCGGAATATCCGCCCATCGTGGGCGTGCCATCGTGCTCGCGGCTGTTATAGGTAAAGACCGTACCCTCGCTGCAGTATTGCTCTTGCCCCTTTTTGCAAGGTTCGCAGTGGCGGCAGGAGTCCACAAAGCAGCCCACGCCAACCTTGTCGCCCACTTTGTATCGGGTGACTTCACTGCCAACGTTGGTGACGGTTCCGGCGATCTCATGTCCCGGCACCATGGGAAAGATCGAAGTGCCCCATTCGTCACGGACCTGGTGAATATCTGTGTGACAGATGCCGCAGTATTGAATGTCGAGGACCACATCGTGCGGGCGGGGATCGCGGCGCTCAAATGAGTAGGGCGCCAATGGAGCGCGCGCTTTCGACACAACATAGCCTTTGGTTTTTAACATAGTTCTCCTTCAGGTGGGAGCAGTCATCTAGTAGTTTAGTTGAACGTGACCACTAGTCTTCTAGAGTCGCCTGTTCCGGGTTTTGATTCAAAATCTCCAGGGCAGTCTTCGCATCTGGTTGTCGCACCTGTACTTGTACGCCGCCAATACTGGGGATCATGCTGCCGAACATGCGATTGTAGTTTTCTGAATCGATGGTCGCCTCAATGCCAAACGACCCCAGCAGGCTGACCACCATTTGTGCTTCGTTCAACGTGGAGCAGTGGCTTACCGTCTCAAAATCGAGACTTGATTCTGTATCTTCCGCATCTTCCGGTGTGGCGGGCTTGGGCTGAATCGGGTCCATGGGACTGCTCCTTTACCGAACCTTCATAGTAGTAGTTCTTATAGAAATGCTCTACACCCCCTTTTTCAGGGGCTCCCAGACGAACTTGTGGATTTGCAGACTGAGGCGCGCAGGAAGCTGGTCAGCCAGCATCCACTCCACCAGCAGGCGCGGGTCGAGCACGCAGTTCTCCGCTGTTCGCTCCGGCGTGGGCGTTTTGGTAAACGCGGGCGACAGCAGAACATGACCGCAGCGTGCCGCGAGGTCGTGTTGGCGAAGAAAGTCGCGGGCAAATTCGTAGTCGGCGCGGTCAGAGAGGACGAATTTGACTTCATCCCGCGGAGTCAAGGCGTCGAGGTTGTCCAGGCGGAAACGTCCGCTTTCCCCCGACGCGGGACATTTCACATCCATGATCTTATAAACGGCTTTTGGGACATTTTCCAATGGACGCTCCCCGCTGGTTTCCAGCAGAAGCGTGTAGTCCTGGCGCAGCAGGCGATTCATCATGGGCAGGAGTTCGCGTTCCTGCAGCATCGGCTCGCCGCCGGTGAATTCCA
>JBDTBI010000421.1:0-3689 GCA_039924215.1 Acidobacteriaceae bacterium | reverse complement strand
CAGATAGCGAGAAGTGACTTCTATATAAGCTCTTGGCTGCTATCGAAATAAGATGCAGTTTGCACTCTCAGGAGTCAGAGTCTCTCTCCTAAAAAAACCATACAACATGGTTTCATTTCCATGCCTCGATTCCGCCCGCGCCCGGGAAATAATTCGTCCTTCATCGTCTCACCAAGAAGTGATACCCTGACGGTGGGAATTGATGACCCAAACGAAACTTCCCCCACATAAAGACCGCAGAGATCTGCGAATATTCTTAATCCAAGAAAGAAAATGACATCTATGGCGACCACGACAACTGTTCCCTCCCATGTAAAGAACCTTGAGCTAGCTGATAAGGGAAAGCGCCGCATTGAATGGGCCAACCAATCCATGCCCGTGCTGCAGACGATCCGCAAGGAATTCATCAAGAACCAGCCGCTGAAGGGAATGCGCGTGGCTGCGTGCCTGCACGTGACCAGTGAGACCGCGAATTTGATGATTACCCTCCGGGACGGCGGCGCCGATATTGCGCTCTGCGCTTCCAATCCCTTGTCCACGCAAGACGAGGTAGCCGCTTCTTTGGCCCATGATTATGGAATTTCGACCTACGCTATCAAAGGCGAGGACAACGACACGTATTACTCGCACATCATGGCAGCCATCGATCACAAGCCGCATCTGACGATGGACGACGGGTGTGACCTCGTTTCCATTCTCCACACCAAGCGCAAGGACGCGCTGCAAGGCGTGTTGGCCGGGACTGAGGAAACAACCACCGGCGTGGTTCGCTTGCGCGCAATGGCGAAGGATGGCGTGCTGCGCTATCCCGTGGTGGCGGTCAATGACGCGATGACCAAGCACATGTTTGACAACCGCTACGGAACGGGCCAATCCACGCTGGACGGCATCATCCGCTGCACCAACTTCCTGCTGGCGGGTTCTCGCTTCGTGGTGGCCGGCTATGGCTGGTGTGGCCGGGGTTTGGCTTCACGCGCACGCGGCATGGGCGCGGATGTCATCGTGACCGAAGTGGACCCATTGCGCGCGCTTGAGGCAGCCATGGATGGCCATCGCGTGATGAGCATGGCAGAGGCAGCAAAAATCGGTGACGTTTTCGTGACGGTTACGGGAGACAAAGGCGTCATCCGGCAGGAGCACTTCGAACACATGAAAACTGGCGCAATCGTCGCCAACTCCGGCCATTTCAATGTTGAAATCGATATTCCGGCGCTGGAACGCCTCTCCTCCTCGCACCGCCCGACCCGAGAGTTCGTAGAAGAGTATTCGCTCAAAGATGGCCGGCGCATCTATCTTCTGGCTGAAGGCCGCCTCATCAATCTGGCGGCTGCAGAGGGCCACCCGGCTTCCGTCATGGACATGAGCTTTGCCAATCAGGCCTTGTCAGCGGAATATCTGGTCGGAAACAGCCCCAAACTTGAGCCAATGGTGTACTCTGTCCCGCTGGAACTGGATAGCCGGGTGGCACGCTTGAAGTTGGAATCCATGGGCAGCAAAATCGACCGCCTGACACCAGAGCAGGAAGAATATCTGGCTGGCTGGTCGGAAGGAACCTAGCCAGCGGTTTCGCCTGCAAATGCTGGAAACAATCCGGAACAAGGAAAAGGCCTTCGCTTCCCAGCAAAGGCCTTTTCCTTGTTCAAAATCAATCCGCTTACTTGGCTACAAGACGGCCGACCGGGTCATTGACGATCAGAACTCCGTAGTTGTGCAATCCCTGGGCCGGAGGATCCAGGAAAAATACAGAATAAATCTTCCCGGCAGCCGGAGAAAATGCCTTCGAAGCCAACACATTGTTGCCGCCGTGTGGCGTGACCTGCACTTCCAACGTTCCCGGCGTCAATTGCAGGTACGGCGTCGTCACCTGTTGGAACTGCATATTCGCCACAGTTGGTGCACCACTGATGCTGCCTGCCAGCGCCGTAACATACACATCGACGGCCCCAGCTTCCGTTGAAGTATCCATCACGCGCAGCTTATAGCTTCCGCCCGATGGAGCAATGTTATCGTCTGTAAGGGTTTGAAACTCGACCGATGCCGCTTGTGAAAGCGTCACAATCGTGTATCCCTTTTGCTTCAAAAAAGTCTGCTTCGTGCTGTTCAGGTTTGTACCCGGCTTCGAATAGATAGTCAGGCTCTGATTCGCACCAGCACCAACGGGCCGATAATTCCCTGACGAATCTATCGTCGAGTATTGGCCTTCCTGCTGCACGCCTACTGTGCCGAATGGCACTCCAGCAGCAACCCCGGTTGGACCAACCTGTACGGTGAAATTTGATAACCCTTGTGACGCATTCACGACGCGTACAAAAGTGTTACCGTCGCTACCGCAACCCAACACCGCCAGGGAAATGGCCAGGGTGAAGACTCCACAGAAACCACGCCACTTGGAACCCATAATCTATCTGCTCCTTCAGGGTAAAGCCTCAAAATAAATCGCCCGTTTTCATCGTCGCGGACATCCGGACGTAACGCCCGTATGTTACCACTGCGTGGCGAACCACACTCCTCCCCCAGCAGACGACCCAGGGGAGTTCAGATGGGCTATGCTGCAACGCATAGATGCCGATGGCTACAACGAGTTTGCCGGTTTTGGCCAGTTTTTTCAATCGGATAATTACAAATGTCTACATTCTGTCACCTAACCATGCCTTCCCAAGGGTTACCAAAGTCAGCGAGGAGTGCCAGTATGGGACGGAAACCGTCTCGAAGCAAGCTCCTTTGACGGATTGCCCGCCCCAGAGCAGGGCACAATCACCGTACCCGACGGAGTTTGCCGGCACACCCGGAAGCCACCTCCCACAGGGATTCTGCGGAATCGCTCACCCCCTAAAAGACACTCCGGTTAAGCGAGGATTGCGGAAGAGCCTGCTTCCTGCCGTGCTTCCAGCAACGCCTTCGCGTCGGGGAAAGCCACCCTCTGGACAACCTGTGCCAACGTGGTGCAGGCAAAATTCTCCTCATCCCTCCCAATCACCTTGGTGGCCCTGCCGAGATCGCCCGCGTAATTCCAGAGCCCCAGGATGATTTCCAAAGGATAGTCCTGAGAGGACAGCCTTCCATAAAGGCGCCGTGCATATGCCATGGCATAAGGCGGCAATGCCGACATGCAAACTACATCAGGTCTGGCCCGGGAAACTTCGTTGATCGCTGCATCTCCCTGACCTGGCGGAATCATTGTCACGGAATGTCCCGCACGCGTCAACAATTGGGCCAGCATCATCGCTATGATTTCATCCGCATCATCACGGACAGCAACGCATACCACCCTCTTCATCTCCATGGCCGGTGCTCCGCTGGCTTCGGATGCAACATCGATCGGTTTATTCTCTTCACTCCTTACACCCAGTTCTTCTATGAATTCACGCGTGGTTTCTGTCACAAACCGGACAGTCGCATCATCCAGCGCGTTTCGATGACGGTCCTGCTCGAACAAGCCCAGTGCTGGTATCAGCACATGGTCGTATAAGTCCGGTACCGATTTTTCTTTCAGGTAGGTTTCCAGTACCTGGCTGGCTTCCTGTTCGTCGCTGGCGAGCAATCGCTGGTAATAGTGCGCTGCTGGAGTCATGACGGGCTGGTCGCCGAGGAGCACCGTTAAGAATTTCAAACTCGGCACATGCGACCCCACCACCACAAGGCAGACCGTGAGAGGAACGGAAAGAATCAGGCCAATTGGGCCCCAGAGG
>JBDTBI010000420.1:0-4581 GCA_039924215.1 Acidobacteriaceae bacterium | reverse complement strand
ATCGACGCTGCTTTGCATAATTTCTATAAATGCCTGTGCGGCCCGGCTCAGAGATTTGTCCTTGCGATACACCAGCACCAGGTTCCGTGCGATCCGCACATCCTCCAGTTCGATGACTCCAAGCAGCCCGGCTGCAAATTCTGTCAGAGTGTTGGAGCGGGCCAGAAAGCCGACCCCAACGCCGGCTGCCGCGAATCGCTTGATCAGTTCATTCGAGTCCAGCTCCATTGAAATTTCCGGCTTCAACTGGCGGAGAACAAACATCTGGTCGATGGCGTCTCGGGTGCGCCCCTGTTTGGGTAGGATCAAAGGATAGGCCGCGACATTGGCCAGTTGCGTAGTGGATTGAGACGTCAGTGGATGCCCAACCGCGGTAATCACCACGATTTCATCCTGATGTACAGGCACGATCGTCAAGCGAGGATCGTTGATGGGTTCTGTCGTCACTCCAAAATCGACTTCCTGTGCCAGCACCGCCTCCAAAGTTCTTGATCGCTCATGGCGCGCAATCGACACGGAGACTCGTGGATATTTTCCTTTGAAGTGTGCGAAAACCTGCGGCAGGATGTAGAGACAGGTGGCTTCGTTTGCGCTCACGACCAGCTGTCCGCGCGGTGTGCGCGTCATTTCCGCCAGGGCGCGAACGATATTGCGGCGCGCCTGCAGCGTGTCTTCCGCGTACTCCAGAAAGAGTTTGCCTCCGCTAGTCAAGGTAACCCGGCCGCCAGTGCGGTTAAACAACCGGGCACCGATCTCTTCTTCAAGGGAGCGAATCTGCGCGGAAATAGCGGGTTGTGTCCGGAACAGTTTTTCCGCTGCCCGCGAGAAACTGGCATTGCGGGCGACTTCTACAAACGCTTTGAGCTGTTCAAAGTCCATATCCAGCAATGTGACCGGGAAAGGTCAGTATAAAGAACCGCTATTTCTAGGATAAAAGAAATCTATTCCAGTTTACTTGGAAAGTCTTAAGCGAGCCCTATTTCCACGAGAGCACTGGTGTAGATGCTTCCCGTGAATAGGTGCCGTCATGGTGCCAGAATGCAGAGGGCGGGCGGTAGCAAATGTCCGTTCGTAAGAGTCGTAGGACCGGGTCGGATAAACGCTTTAGCCTCCGTCTGCCGTCCGGCGGGCGAGTTTCTCCGCTTTTTTCCGCTCATAGTGGCGCGCGATGTCCGGCCAGAATTCGATGAGTTCCGCGCCCACAGCCCCTTCGACTGTTACCGTGACGCCACGTTCGATTGTGTCGCTCACTGTACTATTTGCAGCCGGGTAATAGACATTAGAAATGGCAGCGCCTATCAGGTTGCCTGTGATGTTTGAGTAGTTTGGTCCCCAGGAGCCATCATCGCGCTTGCACCATCCCGTGCTGCCAGCGGCCCACAGGGCGCGGGTCAAGATCCTGCCTGTGCCGCGCTGATAATAGCGTGGATCCTCGTGCAGCAGGCTTGGCAGCACGGCATTCCCAAAGAAATTGCCGGTGAAATAGTCCGCGTACGACGCGCCGTATCGCTTCGCATAGCCTCGCATGCCCTGTCCGTATTCAGGGTAGTCGTCCTGGGCCTGGTCGATGAGGGAAACAAAACCTGTTAGGACGAAGGGCCATGGATCGGTTGCACTCTTGAAGAAGAGCTGGAATTTCTGATGAGGGTTAAGAGGAAGCGCATCACGATTCTGCGTGGTATTGAAAGTGGCCATCACCCCTAGGATCCGCTGTTGTTCCTGCTGCTTCAATTGCTGCTCCGCCGTCAGCGGTTGCTTCGATTGCGTGGTTTGGGTGGAACTGCTGCTTTGAGCCGGCGAGTTTTTAGGAGTCCCATTGCCGTTTGCTGGAGACGTCGAATCAGCCTGCGGCGTGCCCTGTTGCAGATTTGTGGACGGAGCCTCTGGCAGGTTCAGGGCTGCATCTGCCGATTGCGATCGTGCCAAAGGGGCACGAAAGATGCAGGCACAGGCTATTAATACAGATAAAAACACAGATAAAAACCGACGACGTCGAGCCAATCTACTTACCTCAAGCCTAATCGACGGGTACAGGGGTAGCCTCCTAATGGAATCCGTACACGCTTCAAGTCTGTGAAGGCCGTTACTTGTTGAATGCTGTATCCGGCCTGGGAAGTTTTGAATTCAGAAGCTATCTTAAGTGTGGCATGGACCTGTCGATTTTAAAAATAGAGCTGCTGCCTTTGTATGGGCTATTGATAGCTTCGAGACTGATCGCCGCGAGGATAAGTTTCATTTTTTTTGTTATTTATCTGGGGCGAATGATGACGGGCCATGCTGGACAAAAAAAAATAACAGAATCTAATGTCCAGACTTTCTTTACCGCCTCTTGCAGATGGCACTCTAGGTTCCAGAAAGCGCCTGGCCCGCGCAAAATCCCGATGCCCATGCCCATTGAAAATTGAAGCCGCCCAGATACCCGGTGATATCGACCACCTCGCCAATAAAAAACAGGCTCGGTACCTTTTTGCACTCCATGGTCTTGGCGGATAATTCATCTGTGTCCACGCCGCCTGCTGTCACTTCCGCCTTCGCATAGCCTTCCGTACCGGCGGGGGTGATTTTCCAGCGATGCAGTTCTTCTTCGCACTGGTCCAGCGTTCGGTTCGTCCAGTCCTTCGGCGGATGCAACGCAAGCCAGCGGTCTGCAAGCCGATGCGGAAGCAGCGTGCGTATGGCAGATTTTGCCGTAGTGAGATTTCTCGAGACAAGTGGATCGCGCAGCGGTTGTGTCCATTCCTGCTCCGGGGAAAGGTCAATTTCCAGCGGCTCCCCAGGTTGCCAATACGAAGAAATCTGAAGGATGGCCGGACCGCTCAATCCTCGATGCGTAAACAGCATGGCTTCGCGGAACTGCCGCGTGCCGAAACGAACTGTTACATCTGTCGAAACGCCCGCCAGATCGCCATAGGCGGAGAGGTCTTCGCCTGCGAAGAGAAGCGGTACCAGCGCCGGACGACACGACCGGATTGCAATTCCAAATTGAGCAGCCAACTGATAGCCGAGAGATGTGGCGCCCATTTTTGGAATCGAGAGGCCGCCGGTAGCCACCACCAATGCGTCGCAGGAGAGGACCGCATCCTGTGTATGGATTTGGAAGCCAGCCTCCCGCTGGACTTTCTCTACATTTGCATTCAGGAAAATCCTGACTCCAGCACGGTTGCATTCCTCTTCCAGCATGGCAACAATATCGCGAGCGGAACGGTCACAGAACAGCTGGCCAAGGGTTTTTTCGTGATAGGGGATGTTGTGCCTGGAAACAAGTGCGACGAAATCCTTTGGGCGGTAGCGTGCCAGCGCGGATTTTGCAAAATGCGGATTCGAGGAAAGGAAATTGTCCAAACTGCAGTGGAGATTGGTGAAGTTGCAGCGTCCGCCACCGGAAATCAAAATCTTTTTGCCGATTCGATCTGCGCGGTCCAACACGGCGACTCGCTTGCCATGCTGTGCGGCCTCTATGGCGCACATAAGGCCAGCCGCCCCGGCGCCGAGGACAACTACGTCAAACGTATGCGTCATGCGGGAATCAGGGTTCACGATAGGGTCACAAGAGTATGCGGCATGCAGCATCCATTATGCCTTGTACGCAATCCAGCAGGGCAAGACATGAACTACCCTTGAAGGATGGAACAGGGGAAACCATCGGCGATCGTCGGTTTTCATCAGGACGAGGACGAAGACTGGGTCGCGGATCTGGCGTGCGGCCACACGCAGCATGTGCGCCATCGTCCTCCGTGGACGCTGCGGCCCTGGGTGATCAGTGAAGAAGGCCGCAGGCAGCATCTAGGAACCATACTGGTCTGCAAAAAATGCGTGGATGAAGAAAATGGATGAAACGATACCTCATGCGGCTGCGGGCGGTGGGGGAGGAGCCTTCTGCCCTTTCGGTTTGCGGGTCGTCACATAGACCAAACCCAGAATAATCAAGATCGTCACGCATCCGGCGATCCCTAAAAGCCGCAGTATTGAAACCGTATATTTCCCAGAAGCTGGATCGTAACTGCAGCAGTAGAGCAGGAACAAGTCGGCCACGGTACCGATTTTGTGATTGGAAGCTGTGACCAGCGCCAGGCGAAGATCGCGTGGGACATACGTGATGCCGGAGAAATACTTCGAAAGTCGTCCATCTGGCGTCGCAACCATAATGACGCTGGAGTGTGCGAATTGGTCCATCTTGCCATCCGGACCCGGTACGGCAACGTAGTGGAATCCTGTGGCGTTCGTCAACGCATCGATGGCGGGTTGTTGCCCGGTGAGAAAGTGAACGTCGGGCGTGGCTCCCGGATCGCCCAGCCAACTAAGAAAGAGCTGTTTTTCCTTGACCGCCTGCTGGGGTGTGTCCTTCGGATCGAAGCTGGCAACAACCACATCGTAATCTTTCCCGGGTTTAAATCCAGTCTTCTTCAGGGACTCGGCCGCGCCATGCATGACCTGGGGGCACAACATGCCACAACTGAAGTAAACCTGGGCCAATACGACCGGTCGATCGTGAAAATATTTACCGAGCAAAACGGTCTTGCCGGTAGAATCCAGGAATTTTGCGGACATAGGTAGCTGGTTGTTCAGATTTTGCGAGATGCC
>JBDTBI010000419.1:0-5041 GCA_039924215.1 Acidobacteriaceae bacterium | reverse complement strand
TGCGGCGCTGCAGTTGCATCATTGGCCCGGCAACGTGCGCGAATTGAAGAATGTGTTGGAGCGCGTGTTGATCATGAACCCACAGGTCGCGCGCATCGAGAGAAAACATCTGCCGGTATTGGTGTCGCGCAGTACAGGCCGGCACGCTGAGGAATTTTCTTCGCTGCAAGAGGCGCGAGAGGCGTATGAGCGCGATTACATTCTGCGCAAACTGGAAGACAGCCACGGCAATGTAAGCCACGCCGCGGAAATTCTTGGCCTGGAGCGCAGCCATCTGTATCGCAAGATGAAAGCGCTCGGCATCACTGCGAAAGAAGCGTAAACGCAATTCACGCGTCCTTGGGCTTGCCTTCCGGGGACTCCACTTCCTGATACCCCGTTTCTCGAGACTCTGCTTCTTGCTGCTGCTGTCCCAGGCTTTCCAGTTGATTTCTCCAGTCCAGTGAGTCGAGGAATGCGCTCGATCCGCGCCAGTCATCCGCAATTTTTACGAACAGCTCCAGATGCACTTGCATGCCCAGAAATGATTCCAGCTCCTTGCGCGCAGCAATCCCAATCTGTTTCAACATTGAGCCGCCCTTGCCGATCAGGATGGCTTTCTGCCCGGACCGCTCACAGAAAATTGCTGCGGAAATACGTGTCAGCGGCTTCGGTTTCGGTTTGCCCGGCTGCGCGGCCTGTTTCTTTCGTTCTTCAAACCGCTCAATCACCACGGCGCTGGAATAGGGGACTTCTTCGCCGGTAAGGTTCAAGATTTTCTCGCGGATGATTTCCGCTGCCAGAAATCGCTCTGGCTGATCGGTGAACTGGCCCTTTCGAAAATGCCGCCGTCCCTCCGGCATGGACTCGACCAGTTTCTCCACCAGCCGCTCCAGACCATCGCCGCCGCGCGCGGAAACGGGAATCACCTCCGCGTACTTGTGCAACGCGCTGAACTGAGCAATCAGCGGCAGCAACGCCTCTTTTTCATCGATGGCATCAATCTTATTCAGCACCAGAAACACCGGGCACTCCAGCTTCTTCACCATCTCCAGGATGAAAGTATCTTCATTGTCGAGTGAATGTCCCTGAGACTTCTGGCGAGTTTCAGCCGAGGGAGCTACGATTTCTGATCCCGCGGGCGCATCCAGATCGATCTCTGTGACTTTGGCTGCGGGCAGGCGCAGCCTTCGCGTCACATCTACCACATGCAGCACAACGTCGCGCGACTCCAGCGCGTCGTACACCTCTTGCAACATGCGCCTGTCGAGCAGATTGGTCGGCTTGTGCACGCCGGGTGTATCGACAAAAACAATCTGCGCGGCGGGATGCTTTCCCTTGACGGCATCCACCTCCAGCACGCCATGGATGCGGTTGCGCGTCGTCTGCGGCTTGCGCGTGACAATGGCAACTTTTTCGCCGACCAGCGCGTTGACAAGCGTTGATTTTCCGGCATTGGGCCGGCCAAGAATGGAAACGAATCCGGAACGA
This sequence comes from Acidobacteriaceae bacterium, assembly GCA_039924215.1. Lineage (GTDB taxonomy): Bacteria > Acidobacteriota > Terriglobia > Terriglobales > Acidobacteriaceae > JAKAAZ01. The sequence continues at coordinate 3,571 of JBDTBI010000419.1, read as the reverse complement.
AGAGGCATACCTCTAGTATGAGCTACTGGGACTTCTCAAATTGACAAAAGCGCAACGGTGCTATTAGCGCAAATGAAATCCAACTGAAATCGTTATATCCCCATAGCCAGGAACGCCGTTGATAACAATTGGTGTGTATGTCCATTGTCGGATAGCATCGAGTGCTGCGTTGTCAAGCAATGGGCCAGCCGACACGATGACATAAGGTTCCCTCACTCGACCGGTTGCATCAATGCTTGCGTTCATCACCACTTCGCCCTCGATCCCGTGTTGTCTGGCATCGACAGGATAGATGAGCGGAGTATTACGGATGAGCTTGAGCTTGAGCTTGGGCACGTGCAGGGTTGACTTGGTAGCGTTCGTTAAACTTGCCGTAACTGCGATAGGCTGCAAGTTTGTCGGCGAGGGCATGTCTTTCGACAAATTTGGATCATGGGGGGCAAATTTGTCCAGTGACATGATGGAGATCGTCAGAATTGGAGTTCCATCTGCGCCCAGAGTGATGGTATAGGGAATAAAAGGGCCATGAAAGGACTGTAAATTGTTATAGAGGAATTGAATGGCACCATTGGTGTGAAGCCGGAGCAGGCCCTCATGCCCGAAATAATCCTGTGCTGGACATTGCTCTCCACACCCGTCCTTACTGGAAAGAACAGTAAGATCGAGCCCGCTCATCTTCGCGTGTTTCAGTTGCATTTATGCTTGGTTCCGGTATCTGGGTCGATCTGGATCAGTATCGCGTCGAAAGCTTGCCGCAAGCGCAGCGGCACATAGGCTGAGGTCGCATACAGATTCTCATCTCTGCCAGGCGGGCACGCGCGAAGAACTCCTTCGGCGTTTGCGGATTCGAGGGGACTGGGGCGGTTGTGGCGGTTGCCGTGGGCACAGTCGCGTCGGGCTGTGCCTGAGAGAGCAGCTTCGCGGAGGGAACAATCAGGCAGAACAAAAGAGTGCATGGTAGGACAGGTCTCATGGAGTATCCATCCTTTATAGCGCAGACAGACCCGCAAAATCAGTCCGGCATCGCACTGGTTCCGCACGGCTGGAAAGGCCATTCTCTTCGAGCCAGCGCGCGGATTCCATAGATCGCCAGGCCGGTCAACAGCAGCAGGCTCGCAAACTGGATTTCTTTGGTAAGACTCTTGCCGTGGAGCAGCACAAACAAGAAACCGGCAATCGCCAGCAGCGCCGGAATGGGATAGAACGGCATCCGAAAAGGATTTGGCTGCCCGCCCAGTGTTCGGCGGAATGCAACCAGACCCACGGCCTGCAACAGAAACTGAAAGGCGATGCGCGTAATGATCAGTGCGGAAATCAGGTCCGGCAGCCGGAACAGGCAGAAGAAAATTGCGATTGCCCCCAGGACCAGCAACGAGACGGTAGGGAAGCGCTTCGTCTTATGGATTCTGGCAAAGCTATGAAAATAATTTTTGTCCAGGGCAGCAGCGTAGGGCACGCGAGAATACCCGAGCAGCACAGCAAATACCGACGCGAACGCTGTCCATATAATTAGTACTGCCATGGCTTTCCCTGCCCACGGCCCGTAGAGCCGCTGCATCACCACCGCAATCACGGATTCCCGGGTTGAAATCGCTCCCGCCTGCATGAACTCATGCACCGGAATCACACTCAGCACGCTGATATTCAGGAACACATACAGGCTCGCAACCAGAACAATCGACCAGAGAATCGCGCGCGGAATGATGCGCCTCGGGTCTTTGACCTCTCCACCCAAAAAGCAAATGTTGTAATAACCGCCGTAGTTGTACATGGCAATCAGCAACCCGGCGCTGAATCCATCCAGGCCATGTCCGGAAAGGGAAGAGTGAAAATGCGGCATCCCCAGGTGCATCTGCCCCATCCCGGAAACAATTACCCACACAATGGTCAGCAATACGCCGACCGACAACACGCGCGAGATGCGGCCAATGGTATGGATGCCGCTGTAGATCAGAAATGTGGCGATGCCGCAGGCAATCATCGCTACAATCGATCCCAGCGTGACTGCAAGATGGATATGCAGCCATGCGCCCATGTCGATCTGATACGCAAACCAGGAAACGTTCAGCTTCGGCCAAAGATACGACGCATATTGCGAAAGCCCTACCGCGCCCGAGGCGGTCGAAAGCGGTGCGCTGAAGGTAAGCTGCCAGATGTATAGAAACGACAGCAGCCGCCCCCATCGAATTCCATACAGCTTGTTCAGATACAGATAGCTGCCACCCGATTCTGGGAAGCGGGTTCCCAGCTCGGCCCATATCATGCCATCGCACAGTGCCAGCACCGCACCTAAAATCCAGCCCAGAATGGCGCGATTTCCCAGCGCGACCACCATCAGAGGCAGCGTGATGAAGGGGCCCACGCCAATCATGTTCAACACATTCAGATTGATGGCTGTCGTCAGGCCGATGCCGCGCACCAGCGATGGCTGCGCTGCGGCGGGCGTCGTAATCGGTGTTGGGTTGGATCGCAAATTCATATCGATCGCGGATTCCTATCGATGGTTCCTGTAAGAATCGTCTCCAAGCCTGAGAGGATGAAGTAACTTAAAATCGTAGGGACGTCAGCTTGCCGGAAAGTCTGTCGTCAACGGACAAGCCCAAAACCATCGCCTCAAATGATTTGAGAATTGCTATCTCTTGCCATTCACAAAGGCCATTGCATGAATTGGAACAAACTGAGAAAACCGATCGTGGGTATGCTGTTCTTCTTTCTCGCATGGATCACGATACCAGCTTTTGCGCAAACCTCGACAAAGGTGCCAGCCAACCCGAACCCCCGTCCGATTCCCGTCGACCGTGGTACGGCGGCGCTGTGGCGGAGCCTGCGCGAATTGCACACCCGAGTCAGCCTGATCCTGTTTACCGCTCATCCGGACGATGAAGATGGCGGCATGCTCGCGTATGAAAGCCGCTACGTCGGTGCCGACACAACGCTGTTCACCCTGAACCGAGGGGAAGGCGGTCAGAATGTCATGTCCTCCGATTTCTGGGATCAGCTCGGTATCCTGCGCACAGAGGAGTTGTTGGCTGCGGACCGCTACTACGGAGTGCATCAATATTGGGGACGTGTCGCCGACTTCGGCTTTACGAAAACCAAAGAAGAGGCCTTGGAAAAATGGGGGTACGACCGCGTTCTGTATGACTCCGTGCGGGTCGTGCGCATGACGCGCCCCCTGGTCGTTGCCTCCGTCTTCGCCGCCAACGTTTCTGACGGGCATGGCCAGCACCAGGTGGCCGGCCAGATGGCTCAGGAAGTGTACAAGGCTGCGGCGGACCCGAACATGTTCCCAGATCAAATTCGTGCCGGGCTTCTTCCCTGGGCGCCGCTCAAGGTCTATGTCCGGCTGCCATTTGCTCAAGTCACTCCCAAAGGAGTGTTCGACTATGCCACCGGCCACTGGGCTCCGGCCCGTTTCCACAACTTCATCAACAACACGTGGATTGAAGGCAAGCCGTCCGCCACGTTGCAGGTACCGGAAGGTCAATACGACCCGGCGCTCGGTCTCTCCTATCTCCAGGTGGCGCGCCGTGGATGGGGCGAGCAAAAATCGCAAAACGGGGGCTTTGGG
>JBDTBI010000418.1:0-6078 GCA_039924215.1 Acidobacteriaceae bacterium | reverse complement strand
GTGCAGCACTTGCCTGCTCGCGCGCGCGGGCACTGGAGCGACTATCCGGCGAGCGTCCTATGGACTCTGGAGCAACGCGGGATTCGCTGTGGTGGGTTCGACCTGACGCTGTCCGGCAACGTACCGGTCGGCGCCGGACTCAGCTCCTCTGCCTCCGTAGAAGTGGCCGTCGCGGTCGCCGTCCTTGCCTATGCCGGGGTCACGCTGCCCAAGGCTGAGATTGCGAAGATCTGCCAGTTTTCCGAAAACAAGTATGTGGGTGCGCAAAGCGGCATCATGGATCCATTCGCCTCCTGTTGCGGGGTCGAAAACCATGCGTTGCTGCTTGACTGCCGCTCCCTGCAGTACGAAGCTCTGCCGCTTCCGTCTGAGGTGTTGCTGGTGATCTGCAATTCCATGGTCAAGCATTCCCTTGCCGAAGGCGGAGAATATAACGCCCGTCGGGCAGAGGTGCAGACGGGGCTTCAGATTCTGCAAAACTTTTATCCGCAGGCGCGAACCTTGCGAGACGTGACAGAAAAGGAACTGGCATCGCATTCCGGTGACCTGCCGGACAATATTTTTCGTCGTTGCCTGCATGTCGTTACAGAAAATCGACGGGTTCTGAAGGCTGCGGAAACATTGCGCCAGGGCGATTTTCCTGGCTTTGGCCGCCTGATGCACGAAGCGCACCTCAGCATGAGAGATAACTATGCCGCCAGTTGCCCGGAAGTCGACGTTCTGGTCGAATTGGCGGCGCGACAACCCGGCTGTTTTGGCGCGCGCATCACTGGCGGAGGCTTTGGTGGATGCACCATCAACCTGGTGGATGCGGGGAAGGCGGATCAATTCGTGGAAAATGTTCGTAGCGAATATGAGAGTGCCACGGGAATACGAGCGGAGATCTATTTGACGCGGGCATCGGACGGAGCTGGGCCGATTGCTTATACCGGTTCTCCTGATGCTATGGATCGCTGAATTCCATCTCGTGCAGCCATTCTTTAAGGAAAGGCCGCGCATATATTTTCTCCGCGCTATACACCTTCATGAGAACCGGTATAGGCTCCAGAAACAATCGGCGGATTGAATGGCAGGAACAAAGCAAATACGGTGCCGGAACAGCGGCCAGATTGCGATGACCGCACTTGCAGCGCTCCGCCATTGCGATCGACGATATCACGGCTGATCCACAATCCGAGACCGGTGCCGACGAGTCCTTTCGTTGTAAAAAAAGGTTCGAATATTCTGGATAATGTGGCGGAAGACATCCCCGAACCCGTATCCGCGATGGTGAACACGACACCTGTGCGGCCCGTTTTCCAATCCGTACCTTTGCGACTGCGTATCAAGAGTCGGCCGCCTTCGTGGCCCATGGCATCGATGGCGTTGCCGATCAGATTGCTCAGTACCTGTCGAATTTCCCCCTCGAAACACTTCACAGTACAGCGCGAGCGATCGCGCCGCTGGACATCAATTCCGGCATTTGCAAATTTTCCGCGATAAAGCGGTAATATCCCTTCGATTAAATCCACACACTGGACGATCTGAGGATGGGTCGCTTGCCGATGGAAGCGCAGCGTCTGACTTGCGATGGCGGCGACGCGCTGCAATTCGGATTCCGCGGCGCTCAGGTATTTCCTGGCATCGGGGCTGATTTCCGATTCCCGTACCAGATACAGCAGGTTGACGACGGCTTCCAGAGGATTGTTAATCTCGTGGGCAATGGAACTTGCCAGCCGGCCAACGGCAGCCAGCTTTTCTGATTGCAGCAGCGCCTGTTCAACGCGCTTGTTTTCCGTGACGTCCATCCCTACCACGATGATTCCGGTGATGGTTCCGTTTGCATCCCGTCGTGGCTGGTACACAAAGTCGAGATAATGCAACTCAAGGGACTCTGAGTCATTTGTGGCCAGTTGGACTGGGGTGCCCCGCCCGACATAGGATTCGCCCGATTCATATACCTTGTCGAGAATCGTGATAAATCCTTGTTCCGTTACCTCCGGTACAGCTTCCTGAAGCGTCTTGCCTAGAATATTTCGCTTCCCGACAAGCTCGTGATAGCGGGGGTTGACCATCTCAAAAACGTGCTGGGGGCCCCCAAGAACGGCGAAGAAAGCCTGTGTCTGCTGGAATAGATCCGCGAGCTGTTCGCGCTCCTTTTGTAACTGGAGCCTGGCCGTTACGATACCGGTGGTATCTGTACAGACGACGAGAGTGCCACAAATCTTTCCGTGGGGGTCGCGCACGGGACTGTAGCTGTATGTCCAATACACGTCTTCCAATTTTCCGTTGCGATAGATGGGAACGAGTTGATTCTCATGCCAACTGGCTTCGCCTCTTGTCATGACCACTTCGATCTGCGGTCCGATAATCGGCCATATTTCCGGCCAGCATTCCTTTCCCCTTTGCCCAAGAGCGCGCGGGTGCTTATCCTCCCGAATGCTGGGGCGGTAAGCATCGTTATAAAACTGAATCAGGTCCTCTCCCCACCAGAGGAACATAGGATGCCGGGAGGCGAGCAACGTGTTGACAGTGGTCAGCAGTGTTCCCGGCCATTGCTCAATCGGACCCACTGGAGTGCTGCTCCAGTCGAACTTGCGGGTCCGATCCGCCATCTCACCAACGCCGAAGATCTGCTTCTTTTGTATCTTCTCGGCTGCCGCCATGTTGGGATCGGATTTTTGAAGAGGGTATGGGCTCACAAAGCTTCGTCCATGATATCCACTGGGTACACGGGTACCTGGCGAACAATGTGTTAGATGCGCGCAGATCGATTTCCGCAAACGAAATCGGTAGCTGCTTCCATACCCCCCTGCAATTCACCTTCGTACAGAAAATACACGCCTATTTCGGAGATTTCCAGAATGCTGCTCCGCGATCGCCGAAATCGACGCTGACGGTGTTGATGGAGTAAGGCCCGACAGGAATCGTGATGTGGCCGCCGGAAACCGGGAGAGCCTCGCCTTCCGGTTTTTCCATCAGGTTCGTGGCGGTTGCTGACGTTGCCCCGTCAGGAACGGTAATTTCCGCTGTCGTTTTCGTCCCTGCCCAATCATAGAAGCGAAGGATCAAGTTGTTGCCGTCCTCGCTCTTCTTCATGGCGCTCAGGACCAGGTTTGCCGGCGTAATGCTGAAGAAAGAATGCGTCGCAGGCAACTCTCCGGTATGCGCATTCACCTGCATGGAACGCAGCGGGATGTTGAACGCATAGGCGTGCCGCACGGTGTCCGCTTGACGCCAAGTACCAGCGTGGGGGTAGAGAGAATAACGGATGTGTTGCTCGCCCATATCCGCATTTGGATCCGGCGATTTCGGAGAACGCAGCAGAGAAAGCTGCATCACATCTCCCTTTACATCGTAGCCATATTTGGAGTCGTTGATCAGGCTGAAGCCATGCTGGCCGTTGCCCTCATCTGCCCAGCGCTGTGCCGAGACTTCAAACTTGGCGTCTTCCACCGAATTATTCCTGGTTGTGGGGCGTTCGATGTTTCCGTATGGAATCTCGAACGTTGCCTTGGGTGCGCTGGCAGCCAGCTGAAAGCCCGCCTTGAGGAAGATGTGGTCTTCGTGCCAGTTCACATCATTGACGAGGTCGACACGGTCCATGCCCGCATAGAGGATGATGTTTTGCACGAAGGTGGACTTGCTCCAGTGCCGGGTGATCCGGACTTCGCTGCGCACGGGTCCGCGTTCGATCACCTGGATGCTGTCCAGCATGGTCAGGTCTGTCCCATGGTTGACGTAATCCGGGTTGATGTTCCAGGCGTCGTACTCCTTAGGCATGTCGTAATAGCCCTGCAGAATGTTGCCGCAGCTTCCGGCGACCAGGGTCTGGAAGTGATCCTGTTTGTCGTAGAGGCTGGTGATGCAGCCATTCTTGGGATCGATGACGACCCGCAACTTGGAGTTTTCCAGCGTCATGCCATCGACCTTCAAGTCTGTGGCGACCTTGCGCGTGCCAGGGACGGCATGCAGAACGGTATAGCCGATGGAAGGAACATTTTTGACTTCCAGCAACAAGTGATAGCTGTGGGTGGCATCGTTCTTGGAAACAACCTGCATCGGAACCGCCATCCCATGCGCATCGAGCACAGAGATTCCGTTCGGCTCCGCCTGTGGCATCTGGACATCGGCTTCGACGACATCCGTGCGGTTCCAACTTAAGGGATTCCAGACGACGATTGGAACGCCAGGGTGAGAATTGGTGTCGATGTGGCTGTTAACATCCGAGAGCGCGTTGTGCGTAGCGCTGGAAGCGGTCCAGTGCACCACGTCAAACTGCTTCTGGGCATCCTTGTAGATCACGGCGATACCGGAGCCTGCCGCCAGATCGTGGAAGCCATTGAACACTTGCAGCTTCCATGCCGCTGTCAGCTTAGAGCCGGGATAATCCTGACCGCCCAGCCATGCCAGCGAAGAATACTTCTCCGCATTCTCCAACCACTCCGATCCATGGCGAAGATTCCATTTCTGCTTGGCCTGGGTGGTGTACGTGCCGCGGTGGAACTCCAAATAGAGTTCGTCATTCCAGACCGGCAGGCTGATTTTTCCTGCTGGAGGCGCTGCCAGCTTGGTGTTGCCGGCGGCCAGTGTCTCGTAGTTCCAAGTAGGGGCATCCGCCGTGTCAACTTTCGTGTCCATGGCGCTGAAGAAGGATTGCGCTATGCCGAACTCCGCATGAGGGAAGACCTTGCTCGGCTCCATCCAGCGCATGCCGCTGTCGAGCATATCGCGGGTGGGGCCGCCGCCGTGATCGCCCACGCCATACAGATGCATCATCGAGTGTTGACCCGGGTTGAGCTCGACTGCCTGGGCCAGATCTGTGGCCATGCCTAATGGCTCAATGCTATTGCCATACCCGTGTGGGAAATAGGTGAGCACGCGGCTGCCGTCCGGCGATTGCCACCAGAACAGCTTCAACGGCAACTGGTTGGTGTCATTCCAAGACATCTTTTGGGTGACGAAATAATCGATACCGGACTTCTTATAGATCTGCGGCATCTGCCAGTTGTAGCCGAAGGTATCTGGATTCCAACCGATGCGGACATCCACGCCGAAGTTTTTCTGGAAATAGCGCTTGCCGAGCAGGATTTCCCGTACATCCGATTCTCCATCGGGCATGTTCAGATCCGGCTCTACCCACATGCCGCCCAGCAGTTCCCAACGGCCTTCTTTCACGCGCTGTTGGATCTGCTTGAACAGGTCCGGATACTTGTCCTGCATCCACTGGTAGTATTGCGCCGCAGAAGCCGAGTAGGTGTAGTCGGGGTACTCATCCATCAGTTGCAGGGCTGTGCCAAACGTGCGGTGTACCACATCGACGGTTTCTGTCCACGGCCACAGCCATGCGGCATCGATGTGGGAATTACCCGTCATGTGAACGTTGTAGGCCTGCAACGTCGGGCGCAGAGCCTCCAGGGTTGACTGCGCCTGCTTCATGGATGCATCGAAAGCGGCCTGGTCGCCCTTATCGAGGGCTGACAGATCCACGGAGGTTGCGGCGGTATCCAGGGTTTTTTCCTGCGAGGCCAATGTGTTCGCTTCGGAAGTAATGGTTGGCAGCAGATACGACGCGGAGAGCAATTCATCGCGAAGATCTTCCGGATTTGGACGGTTGCCGGCAAAGGTGACCGTTAGCGGGAAGCCGTAAACCTTTTTCGGTTCCGGAGTGGCAAGCATCTTCACCGCTACCAGAATCTTGTCACCAGGCTTTGCGTTACTGAAGAGTAACTGCTTCTCCAAACCCTCCCCCAGCGCCACGCGGCTTCCATTGAAGTACACGATGATTTCGCCTCTGGAACGCGGTGTTTGGAACCAGACCTGCGAACCGCTGATGTCATAACCGTTCACCGTCTTGGGCACTTCAATCCAGCGCCGAAACCATACGCCTTCCGCGGGTGCGGTAAAGGGATGGAAGGAGCCACGGCGAAAGCTTCGGCGGTTAAAAACGGGAAAGTTCACGGTTTGCCAGCCGCTGGTATCAACATCCGGCCGTTCCCCATGGGGAACATCGCCCAAGTGGTATTGCCAGTCCTGATCTGGAATCGAGCTGAATGTATCCAGGCGGTCGATGACCTTTTGTGCCTGCGGCGTGAACTT
>JBDTBI010000417.1:0-7072 GCA_039924215.1 Acidobacteriaceae bacterium | reverse complement strand
TTCGAATCTTGGGTCCCTGCAGGTCGGCAAGGATGCAAATGATCTTTCCCTCCTCCGCGGCAACCCTGCGGATTAGCTGGATCAACTGCTTCTTTTCGGGATGCGTGCCGTGAGAAAAATTGAGTCGGGCCACATCCATTCCTGCCCGTACCAGATTGCGAAACACAGTTTCCGTGTTGCTTGCGGGCCCAATGGTGGCCACGATCTTTGCCCGCCGTGCGCTGTCGGGGAGACTTGCTGAAGAAAGCGCTGTATCCATTCCTGCTCCATGAAATTGGTATTGCTTGGGAGTACTGCCCTAGATGTGATTGTAATGGCTAGGAATTCCAAGCGTTTGGAATGGCCTGCAGATGCGACGACGGCGCGGCCTCTACTCTAGCGAGTTGTCGTCCGGCGCGTCCACGAATTGCTGCTTGGGGAAGACTTGCGCGTTAAATTCGGCCCCAACCATCACGCTGACAATCACGATGTAGAGCCAGACCAGCAGCGCAACTCCTGCGCCGAGAGAGCCATATACCTGCCGGTAATGCGCATGACGGGTGACGTACCAGCCAAAGGCCAGCGTGGACGGGAACCAGAGCGCCGTAGCCAGAATGGAACCAGGAAGGATCCTGCGCCAGGACCGCCTTTGTGGAGTTCCCAGGTGATAGATAATCGCCAGCACCATGACACTTGTAGCGAGCGCTAGCACCCAGCGCGCGAGACGCGCCAGAATTACAACATACAGCCGGACATCGTACAGCGATTGATAGGTGATCCACTGTTCAATTTGATGCCCAAACACAACAAACATGGAGGCCAGTACCAAAGGGAAAAATGACAGAAATGTCAGCACAAGCGCGATCAGGATCTGCCGAAACAGGCTCCACGCGTTCTGTGGGATCTTATAAGCCCGCCGCATGGATTCCATCAAGGTAGTTATGACACTGTTGGCAGCTAGTACGAACACAGTCGCCGCAGACAGAACCAGACGCAGCGAACGGTGCTGTACCTGAAAATAGGCGAGCACAAGCGGCGGAATGTCCGGTGGAAACATCTGATACAGCATGGAGCGCAGTTCTTCCCGCACCACCACCGCCGCCGGAGAGGCCGCTACGATTGCAGCCGTAACCAGTACGATCGGAAAAACGCACAGGACGGCAGAGTAGGCGCCTGCGCGAGCCAGCGTCAGCACATCGTTTTGGACACTGCTGATGATGGTTCTGCGTATATATACAAACCATCGTCGCAAGCGTGGGGGGCCGAATCGCATACGTGGAAAGACTATAGGAAAACAGGGAAGCAAATCTCGTTCAGCATCGGAAACATCTGCTTAATTTGTAAAGCACGGCTCCAAAACAACCTGTATTGACGAACTGCGGTACCGGTCCTCCTGAAGATGTAAGCGCGCAGAAAATGTATACGCAGCCCTTTCTTAAAAAAGGCTGTAATGGGATTCCGCAATCTACAGCATCAGCAGACCCGGTATAGCATGGGGAATGTTATGAATTCGGTTCGATGCCCGGTACAACTTTTTTCGATCGTCCTCGTTTTTATGTCGCTGGCCTGCTTCCACAGCAAACAACTTCAGGCGCAACCAGATCATCCACATCCATCCACTCCATCGACCATGTCACAGGTTAGCTCCGACTCCTTCGTCCCCAATCCTCAGTTGACCGACCCGGCCCTGAACAAAAAAGTGGATGCCTTGTTGTCAAGGATGACGCTGGCGGAAAAGGTTGGCCAGTTGGTTCAATTTTCTTCGGGTACACCCACGGGCCCGGGAACGCAACGGCAGGGGTATGACAAGATGATCGCGGCCGGGGAAGTCGGATCCATGCTGAATGTGGCCGATCCCCGAAAAGCCAATGCGTTTCAGCGGATCGCGATGGAGAAAAGCCGTCTGCACATTCCGCTGATATTTGGCATCGATTCGATTCATGGCTACCGGACTATATTCCCCGTTCCGATTGGTCTGGCTTCCAGCTTCGATCCCGCATTGGTGCAGGCTACGGCGCGCATGGCCGCTCAGGAGGCGAGCGCGGACGGCGTCCGATGGGTCTTTTCCCCCATGGTGGATATCGCGCGAGACGCCCGCTGGGGCAGAGTCGTAGAGGGTGCGGGCGAATCTCCCTACCTTGGCTCCGCCATGGCGCGCGCGTACGTGCATGGGTATCAGGGAACAAGTCTCAGCAACCCGGACTCTGTCGCCGCATGTGTGAAACATTTTGCCGCTTACGGTGCCGTCATCGCGGGGCGCGAATATAACGCCGTAGATATGTCGGACATTATGCTGCGCCAGGTGTACCTGCCGCCCTACCAAGCCGCGGTGGATGCTGGAGCGGCCACCGTGATGAGCTCCTTCAATTCCTTGAACAGCGTGCCGGCGACGGCCGACCCATACACACTGACGGACATCCTGCGCAAGGAATGGCACTTTGGCGGGTTTGTCGTCAGCGATTGGGGTGCGGTCGAGGAGCTGATTGCGCATGGCGTCGCACTGAACAGTGCCACAGCGGCGCAAAAAGCCATCCTGGCTGGATTAGACATGGATATGGAGAGCGGCGCCTATCAACTGCGGCTGGCTACCCTGGTACGTACCCATGAAGTGCCGGAATCCGCAGTGGATGAGGCGGTGCGGCGTGTGCTTCGGGTGAAGTTCGCCCTGGGACTCTTCGACCATCCGTATGTGGATGAAAATCGCCCTCCGTACAAAGTGACCCCGGAGAGACGTACCTTGGCGCGCAAGGCTGCCGACGAGTCGATCATCCTGCTGCAGAACCAGGCTCGGGAAGGTCAACCCAAATTGCTGCCGATTGCATCTCGCGTCCATACCATTGCATTGATCGGCCCACTGGCCGATTCCCGCACTGGGATGATGGGCTCGTGGGCAGGACAGGGAAACCCGGCCGATGCAGTCACGCTACGAACGGCGCTGCAACAGCGCATGCAAGGCAGTGGCGGGAAACTTCTTTACGCCGAAGGCACGCAGATTCTGACAACTTCGCAAACGGGTTTCGACGCGGCGAAGCAGGCTGCCGAGCAATCCGATCTGGTGGTGATGGCTCTTGGGGAAAATGCTGACACGATGACTGGCGAAGCCGCTTCGCGGGCACATCTCGATCTGCCGGGCAATCAGAAGCAATTGCTGCAGGCGATTGTGGCTACGGGCAAGCCAGTTGTCGTGGTTGTCGTCAGCGGCAGGCCACTGGTGCTCAATTGGGCTTCACAGAATGTTCCAGCCATTCTGGAAGCGTGGTTTCCAGGGATGGAAGGGGGCCCGGCACTGGGCGACATTTTGTTTGGCGATACCAATCCAAGCGCCAAACTTCCGGTCAGCTTTCCTCGCGCGGTGGGGCAGGAGCCGTTGTATCTGGCTCAGTTTCCGACCGGGCGTCCTGCGACTGGAGTGGATGCATCTCATCCGCCCACCAACGGCGCTGAAAAGTACGTGTCTCGTTATATTGATGTGTCGAACTCGCCGCTCTATCCCTTTGGGCATGGATTGAGCTACACCCAGTTCGACTACTCGCCGGTCACGCTGAGTACGGATTCCGTGCCAGTGACGCAGCTTATGTCGTCGCCAAATCATGGCGTCGCGCAACCCGCATTACATGCGTCGGCCACGGTAAGCAACCCGGGCGGGGTCGCCGGTACGGAAATTGTGCAGCTCTATATCCGGATTCGCGGTGCGGATGTGGAACAGCCCGTGCGCGTGCTGGAGGGATTCAAACGTGTGACATTGCAACCGGGAGAATCGAAAAAAGTCATCTTCCCCCTGGGCTTTCAGGAGCTATCGTTCATCAACACCAAAAGCCAGCGAGTCGCGGAACCGGCGGACTATACCGTGTTTGTCGGCGGCAGTTCTGAGGCCACCGAGAGCGCCGATTTCAAGGTAGTGCAGTAGGCACGGGGAAACCGGGTTCCAGCCTGCATCTGCAATCACAACCGTCCTGACTTCCTTGGACACGGTGTCATTTGCCGCCGCGGCTTGTCTGTTGCTGTGCTTATCTGTTTTTGTGATAGATTGGTTCCCGCCGAGGCTGCCATTTCATCAGAAATGCCGACACGGCGGCAGAATCCAGTTTGTCCATCGCTTCAAACTCCCCATTGCGTTGCGCATACACCACGCGTCCGGTTCCATCCAGCACAGCCAGAGCGGGGACGCCCTTGTTCAGCGGGATGCCGTACTTATGGGCCAGATCCAGATTCCTGTCATATTCTCCGACGTTTACCTCGACCAGAACGTAATTGGCGGCCAGCAGGGAAGCGTTGCCCGGATCGTGAAAATAGAGATTGAGGAGATGGCAGTCGGAACACCAGTTTCCGCCGAAATCCAGCAGAACACGCTTGTGTTCCTGCGCTGCTTTCAGGATTGCCATGCGAATATCCTCCTTCGCATTGGCCGTGTCGGAGTAGATGTTGGCCGTTGCCACCTGAAAATGCATCCCACGCGAAACACCGAAAACGCCAGGATGCATCGGCGACGCAATAGCGGGACACGCGATCACAGACAGTAAGCAGGCACAGGCCGAAGCAGCCCCGTTCCATTCACATCGAAATCTCATCCGGATGCTCTTCATTGGTCTCGAATCGCACATCAAAAGTCCAGAATACTCGCCGCGATTCCGCACTGTCACGCAGGCAGCCCGCCTTCGGGGAAGCGATTTCGATCGTGCCGATTTCCAGAACGGGCTCCAGAACAGAAAAAGGGACATGCAGATTCGCATGCCCCTTGAACCAATGTAGCCTGCAGCGTCTTATTCGGCAGCCATTTCCTCGGCTTCGCCTTCCTGACGCATCAGTTCCAGTTCGCGTTCGGCTGCCTCAGTAGCTTCGGTAACTTCCTGCTGAACGCGGGTAGCAGCATCTTCCAGCTCCTGTGACAACCGTACGTTGCGGTAGAATTCCATGCCGGTGCCGGCAGGAATGAGACGCCCGACGATCACGTTCTCCTTCAGGCCGCGAAGTTGGTCGACCGCGCCGTTGATGGCGGCTTCCGTCAGCACACGTGTCGTCTCCTGGAAGGAGGCGGCGGAGATGAAGGAGTCCGTCGAGAGCGACGCTTTCGTGATGCCCAGCAGTAGCGGACGGCCGACAGCGGGACGGCCACCATTGTTAATGGCACGCTCGTTTTCCTCGCGGAAGCGGAACTTGTCCACCTGCTGCTCGAACAGGAAGGTCGTATCGCCCGGATCTTCCACCTTGACCCAGCGCAACATCTGGCGAACGATGGTTTCGATGTGCTTGTCGGAAATGGCCACGCCCTGTAACCGGTAGACTTCCTGAATTTCCGTCACCATGTAGGACTGCAATTCCTTCTCGCCCAGCACGGCCAGAATGTCATGCGGGTTCAGCGGTCCATCCATAAGTGGATCGCCGGCACGCATGCGCTCGCCTTCCTGCACATTCACATGGATGCCGCGCGGCAACGAATATTCTTTCTCTTCGCCGCTGTCCGCAGTGACGTAAATCTTGCGCTGGCCCTTGCTGATTTCACCGAAGCGAACGACACCGTCGATCTCACTGATGATGGCCGTTTCCCGCGGTCTGCGGGCTTCAAACAGTTCCGCCACGCGAGGCAGACCGCCGGTGATGTCCTTGGTGCGTGTGGTTTCGCGCGGGATCTTGGCAAGCACATCGCCCGGGAAGACCTCGTCGCCATTCTGGACCATCAAATGCGCGCGGCTTGGAAGCAGGTAGCGCTTCGTGCCTTTGGCATTCTTGATCATGATGGCCGGCTGGCGCTTTTCATCGGAGGTTTCTGCAACCACCAGACGCGACAGGCCGGTCACTTCATCCACTTCTTCATTCAGGGTCGTGCCTTCATGCAGATCGTGGAACTCCACCGTGCCACCGATTTCCGTCAGGATGGCAAACGTGTATGGATCCCACTCGCCAAGCGTCTGGCCCTGCTGGACCTGTGCCCCTTCTTCCACCTTCATCCGGGCACCGTAGACCAGCGTGTAGCGTTCCTTTTCGCGGCCGCGATCATCGGCGATGACCACTACGCCGGAGCGGTTCATCGCTACCAGGTCGCCCTGTTTCGAGCGCACCGTGACCAGGTTGAGAAAGCGCACCGTACCCGCGTTCTTTGCTTCCAGCCGCGACTGATCGGAAACACGCGAGGCAGCGCCGCCGATGTGGAAGGTACGCATCGTCAACTGTGTGCCTGGCTCTCCAATAGACTGTGCGGCGATCACGCCGACCGCTTCGCCCATTTCCACCAGGCGGCCTGAAGCTAGGTTGCGTCCGTAGCATAGGATACAGACGCCGCGCTTCGATTCGCAGGTGAGTACCGAGCGAATCTTGACCCGCTCGACGCCTGCCGCCTGAATGGCGCTGGCCATGTCTTCATCGATTTCCTGGTTCACGTCCACCAGCACGGTGCCTTCAAAGTCCTTCAACTTTTCCAGCGAGACGCGGCCAATGATGCGGTCGCGCAGCGGCTCAATCACTTCGCCGGCTTCAATGATGTGACCGACGTAAATGCCTTCCACCGTGCCGCAGTTGTAATCGCTGATAATCACGTCCTGCGCCACATCCACAAGGCGGCGGGTCAGGTAGCCGGAGTCGGCGGTCTTCAACGCCGTATCCGCCAGTCCTTTGCGCGCTCCGTGGGTGGAGATGAAGTACTGCAACACCGTCAGCCCTTCACGGAAGTTGGCCGTGATGGGAGTTTCGATAATTTCTCCGGAAGGTTTTGCCATCAGTCCTCGCATTCCGGACAGCTGACGAATCTGCTGCTTCGATCCCCGAGCGCCGGAGTCGGCCATGGCATAAATCGGGTTCATGGTTCCGGCCTTGTCCGCAGCCTTCATGTTGTTGAACATTTCATCCGCGACCTGTTCGGTGACGGAGGACCAGAGCTGGATGACCTTGTTGTTGCGCTCACCGTTGGTGATGGCGCCATCCAGATATTGCCGTTGCACATTGACTACCTGCTTTTCAGCATCGTTGACCAGCTTGTACTTAGTATCGGGGATGACCATGTCATCGAAGCCGACAGAGAGACCGCTGCGGGTTGCGTACTTGAATCCAAGGTCCTTGATACGGTCGAGCATCTTGACCGTAACTTCCAGCCCCAGGTTCA
>JBDTBI010000416.1:0-4244 GCA_039924215.1 Acidobacteriaceae bacterium | reverse complement strand
CAATGCGCCTGAGTTGGAATGAAATCCGTGCTCGTGCAGCTACCTTCTCAACGGAATGGGCAGACGCCCATTACGAGCGTGGGGAGGCGCAGACCTTCTACAACGAATTCTTTGAAGTCTTTGGCATAAAAAGACGCCGGGTCGCTAGCTTTGAAGAGCCGGTAAGGCTCCTTGGCAATCGCCGTGGATTTATCGATCTATTTTGGAAGGGCGTGTTGCTCGTCGAGCAGAAGAGCGCCGGGCATAACCTGACGGCAGCCAAAACACAGGCCCTTGAATACTTTCCCGGACTGAAGGAACACGAACTCCCGCGGTACGTCCTTGTAAGCGATTTCCAAAATTTTGAACTATATGACCTGGACGAAGGTACGCCACCATGCAGTTTTCCCCTGGCGGATCTTCCCCAGCACGTCGAAGACTTCGGCTTCATACTCGGAGTTCAGCGGAGGACCTTTCGCGACCAGGATCCAGTCAATATAGAAGCTTCCGAGTTAATGGGAAGGCTCCATGACCAGCTCAAGAATTGTGGTTACAGCTCCCTGGACTTGGAGCGCCTGTTGGTACGGCTGCTGTTTTGTCTATTCGCGGATGACACGGGCATATTCGAGCCGCGCGACATATTTTTTGACTTGATTACTCAGCGCACGCAAGAAGACGGTAGCGATTGCGGACGCATGTTAAACGACCTGTTCGAGGTATTGAATACTCCTATCGCCGAGCGTCAACAAACCCTGGACGACGACCTGAACCAGTTCCAATACATCAACGGCGACCTGTTCTCCGGCCATTTGCCAACGCCAGCGTTCGACAAAAACATGCGCGACACGTTGCTAGAGGCGTGCGCATTTAGCTGGGATGCCATCTCTCCGGCGATCTTCGGATCGTTGTTTCAATCCGTCATGAAACCTGAGGAGCGGCGGGCACAGGGCGCTCATTACACTACCGAGCAAAACATTTTAAAAGTGATTGAGCCTCTGTTTTTGGATGATTTGCGGGAGCAGTTTGTTCAGTTGTGCCAGCGCCGTGACAGCGGACGCCGCAGGGCATTGGAAGTGTTTCAGGAGAAGCTTGCTGATCTACGTTTTCTCGATCCTGCATGCGGATGCGGCAACTTTCTTGTGATCGCCTACCGCGAACTCCGTGAATTGGAATTACAGGTCCTGAAGGAAATCTTCGCTGACCGATTAGCAACTGGTCAGCGCAATATCGACGTAAGCACGCTTTCCAAACTGAACGTCAATCAGTTTTACGGAATCGAATTGAGCGAATTCCCGGCGCGCATCGCCGAAGTTGCTTTGTGGATGATGGATCACATCATGAATAACCGGCTCTCGCTAGCGTTTGGCAACCATTATGCTCGTATTCCGCTTGTCACGTCTCCACATATTCACCACGGGCCACACTCCGGGGACGCCCTGGAAATCGACTGGAATGCCGTGCTTCCAGCCGAAAATTGTTCGTACATACTCGGCAACCCTCCATTCATCGGATCGAAGTATCAGACAGCAGAGCAGCGCGCTCAGGTGCGTCGCATTGCGCAGTTGGGCGGCAGCGGCGGCACTCTGGACTATGTGGCCGCATGGTTTCTCAAGGCGGCGGCGTACATTGGCAGCCCTCCGTTGGAGCAAGGCCGTGCTTTACCGAAGATTGGGTTCGTGGCAACCAATTCGATTACACAAGGCGAGCAGGTGGCACAGCTTTGGCCCATTCTGTTCAACCGCTCAAGGGTAGAAATACTTTTCGCCCATCGCACGTTTGCCTGGGGAAGTGACGCACGCGGGATGGCGCATGTCCATGTCGTGATTGTGGGCCTAGTACGCAGGGAACAGGAACCGCCTCTGAAGAAGCTCTTTAGCTATGACGACCTTCGCGGGCAACCGACTATGAGCGAGCACCCAGCACTGACCCCGTACCTTTTTAGTGCTGCGATGGTCACGAACCGCCATCTTGTAGTCGAAGAAAGAAGCACTCCACTCTGCGACATTCCGACAATGGCAAGCGGGAGCCAGCCGATCGACGATGGGAATTACATTTTCAGCGAAGAAGAAAAGGAAGAATTCCTTCGGCAGGAGCCCTTGGCTCGCCAGTACATGCGGCCTTATGTTGGCTCAAAGGAATACATCAATGGAAGGCTGCGATGGATTTTGTGCTTACAAGCAGCATCGCCTCAGGATTTGCGTTCCATGTCTCATGTGAGAGAAAGAATTCAGAATGTCCGCGAATTTCGCGGTGAGAGCCACCGCGTTAGCACACTCGCAATCGCGGACAGCCCAGTCCGGTTCAATGTGGAAGTGATTCCAGAGCGGCCATTTTTGGTGATTCCGGAAACAAGCTCTGAATTGCGCGAGTATATCCCGATAGGGTGGCTGGAGCCGCCAACGATTCCAAGCAATCTTGTCAGAATCATCCTCGATGCCGATCTCTGGCATTTCGGAATTCTGACCTCGCGCATGCATATGGCCTGGTTGCGGCATATCGGCGGCCGTCTTGAAAGTCGCTACAGGTATTCCATTGGCATCGTCTACAACAACTTCCCGTGGCCGAATGCCTCCGACTCGCAGCGCAGGCGCATACGGAACCTTGCTCAGGCGGTTCTCGACGCGCGCAGCCTCTACCCCGAAGCCTGCCTTGCCGACCTTTATGATGCGGATGTGATGCAGGACGATCTTCGGACAGCCCATCGTCACCTGGATCAGGCGGTGGACGCGTTGTATCGTCCGTCGCGTTTTGAAAGTGACCGGGATCGCGTGGAACATCTTTTCGGGCTTTACGAACGGCAACTGTCACCGCTGCTGAACCAGCCGAGGCGACGTACGCGACGGCCACGCACTGGGCAGCTCCGTAGCGTAGAATAGGAGAAGTACTTGAATGCCATAAGCATTCCTAGCTCTGCCGTATCAGCTTTATCCAACGAGGCAGGGCTACCTAATTTGGGGGCGTCACGGTTTCGACGGGATCGTTTGCGGCAGAGAGGCATGCCGGGGTGTAGGCACCCGTAATCGCTTACAAAAACGATAATTGCTAATACACAATTACCACTTGCTGCTTAATTAAATAAGTAGCCGTTCTCTCCGGCTTTGTCTGCGGGGCGGGGAAGAACGTCATTTAGCAGGCTGGTCCGGCCCGCAATGTCTGGGTTGGCTGGACGAGATCTACAGGCTGGTGGGATGCGTATCTTGTCCGTTCTGAGCGCATCGCACGAGATAAATCGGAACGCGACTACGCATGGAGTCTCTTTGCTGACTTGGATTTCGGACGCGGGTTCGACTCCCGCCGCCTCCACCATTTATAAGTCTAGTATATTTAGATACTTAGATGATCCGCATGGCTGACCGTACGATAACTGTACGATAGAGAATTATGTTGACCCTCTATCGACGCCACAAACCGACGTGCCCCAGAGCCTCTGATAGGTACTGGAAACGATGCACGTGCCTGATGTGGGCAGAAGGCACAGTGGAAGGTTCATATTCCCGCCGCAGCCTCAAGACGAAGAGCTGGGAACGCGCTGCTCTGCTGGCGAGGAAGATGGAAGATGCCGCTGAAGCGGAACCGGCCTCGCGCGATCAACCGATCACTCTCGCCCAGGCGGTGCATGAATACCTTGCAGATGCCAAGGCGCGCGAACTCGCGGACGCAACGCTCTACAAGTTGGGGATTCGGTTTCGGAAGCAGCTCTTGAGCTGGTGCAAGGCTGAAGGCTACAAGCTGCTCAAGGAATTCGATCTGAGAGCCGCACAATCGTTCCGTGCTTTGTGGACGGATGGTGCCTTGGCTAAGGAGAAAAAGCAGGAGCGGCTTACGGGTTTCTTCTGGTTTTGCATCCGGGCTGGCTGGCTCACTTCCAATCCCACAGATCGCCTGGGCCGGATCTCCGTGACACAGCGGCCGATTGACTACTTCATGCGCGAGGAATACGAGAAGCTGATCGATGCCACCTATCTCTATCGCGAGAACCGGGGGAGACGGTCGGCGGTCCAAATGCGACCCGCATCCGCACCCTCATCATGTTGATGCGGTGGAGCGGTTTACGCCTCCGCGACGCGCTCACTCTGGAGCGCACGAGGTGCTGTGGCCGACCTTTTGTACCAGTTTCATTGTTAGTGTAACGCGGCGGTGAAGGGCCTAGTTTTCCTGTACCAAGGTCAGAGTTAGTCTTCGGCCTGTTTAGGTTGCAGCCAGATCGCGGCGAGCCGCGATCTGGCTGGCGAACTCACTTGGTGTCCTGTCATCGAGAGATGCGT
>JBDTBI010000415.1:0-2853 GCA_039924215.1 Acidobacteriaceae bacterium | reverse complement strand
GGATGATCAGCATCTACGACGGGCCCTCGTTTGAAGACTCGGACGCCTTTATGGATGTCCACACGACCGACATTGGAACCCTGAGCCAGTGCAAGCAGGGAGCACCGGGAAATCCTGCCGGAAGTTGCAGAACGCTTGGCTGGATGAACGGATATCAGTCGGGAGCGATCCAGGTGCCTCCCGGAGGCGTGTCCACCAATCATTGCGTACTGCCCAACGCGGCCATTGCCTGGAAGCAGCCCAACGGATTTTTTTATCCGCCCGCTTTTCACTCGCGCAATCTCGCGTTTCAGAATGTCGATATTCGCCACTTTGTCGTCCAGCCGCTGTGGTTGCCCCAAAGTTTTACCCCGGACCTGAAGGCTGTAGCCGACACCTATTGCACCTGGGAACCTGCGGATTTCACCCAATTCACCGACGTCGATCGCCAGACGGAATTGAGCGATGACGATGGAGCCATCACCGGGCTGGTTGGGCTCGTTAGCGGTTTGGATCCAGGACCGACACAACCCGAACCCTCCATCTCAGTCACCAAGGATCCCTTCTACAACGCACCCTTGGTTACGCCGGAATGCGCCAGTGGTGTTCCTGGCGCTGAACCGACAGTCGATACCAGCGCCTATCAATACGTCACCACCGCCATTTTTCCAACCTGTGCGGGGCCGACCGCGCGTATAGGAGGCTGCAGGGCCAACTGGGCCGTCTCCTGCAGCAACCAGCAATGCTATGGCGTGCCGTTGTATCGGCAGTTCCTGACCGTCCCTGAGTTCAATGCCTATACCGCCGATCCGAAGGACCGTCCATCGATCCGCATGATGGGACAAGGCAATGGACAACGCAGCACCATGACGGTCAATCATGGTAACTATTACATCGATACCACTTTAAGTCGCGCCGACCAGAGCAGCGCAAGCGCCCCCAATGTCTTCCTTCCCAACAGGGCCTATGAGATCTATTTTGTCTTCGCCACGCCCCAGACACGCCAGACATATAGCCTCTACATCGGCAAGGTGACGCAAGCCGAGGCCATGGCCACCGTGCAGCCGGGCACGGTCGGCATCAACGCCGACAACTTCCCCTTCACACCAAACCCGTCGGGAAATTGGATCACGAATAAGCACTATGACACTACGACGGGCGTCCTTACCGTGACAGTGGACCTGAGCCAGCAAGCTTCAGTTTTCGCGGGCGACAAGCCGAAGTTCTGTCAGCCGCAGACCTACTGCAGCATTCACAACGATGGTTCGTGCGGGTGCGCGCCGGGAAGCACCGATTGCAAGGACGATTCCGTCTGTGCCTGGAGCAACAAGGAGATCGACTGTCCCATTGCCGGCTGCTTTGGATTCACGGTCACCATGCCGACTAGTTTCGTTGCAGCCAAGCAGCCGAATTTGCCTCCGACCCCCATTCACTTTGTAGGCGATCCTGGCAGCGACCCATATTTCGCCAAAGGAACAGTCCAGTTCTTCAACGTAAACCAGTCGATCTCCGGCGCACAGTGCCATTACGACACGCCGCCGGTACAACAATAGAAGAGCGTTTTGGACGCGTCCACATCTGCTGTATCCGCGTCTGCGATTGATCGGCAAATTGCGGGAGTGCGCTGCCTCCGATAGGGGCCCTGGGGCCGCGGCCCCGAGGCTGGCATAATCTAACGTCCCAATCTGTCGATGTTAGAATCTAGTGTCTTCGAACATACTATGTCCCTTCAACGAAGAATTCGCGCTTCCCAGATGGCCGCTCTTTTCTTATGCCTCGGATTGTTCGTGGCTGCATCAATCCGCGCCCGCGCGCAGACCCCGGAACACGCCAAGACGAATCCCATGGAGGCGCCGGATGTGCAGCGCGGAAACGCGCTGTTTCAGCAATCCTGCTCGCTGTGTCATGGAGCTGGAGCCACCGGAGGCGCCGGACCGAATCTGCTCCAATCCGGTCTCCTTCTTAACCGGAAATATTTCGGTGATGAGCTCAGTGTGGTCATACAGGGAGGACGTCCTGACAGAGGAATGCCGGCATTTCCCATGCTGTCTGCCGACAATATCTCGGATATCATTGCATTCCTCAACGCGCGCGTTGAGGTCACCAGCAGTGAGTCATCGGGCTCAGCCGATTCCGCGCTGAAGCAGCTTCTAACCGGCAACGCCGCGGCCGGCAAGCGATACTTCGATGGGGAAGGCAAATGTGCAACCTGCCACTCTCCTACGGGAGATCTCGCCGGAATCGCAAAAAAGTATCCGCCCGACGAGCTGCAGGCCATGTTCCTTTATCCGCGCGACAACAAGGTCACCGCGACAGTGCTCTTGCCTTCCGGGAAAAAGATAAAGGGAACGTTGCTTCATCATGACGCTTTCTACGTAGCGATTCGAGACGAGGACGGCTGGTATCGTTCCTGGCCGCTTCAGGACGTGAAAGTCCAGGTTGAGGATCCGCTCAGCGCACATGAGGAACTACTTCACAGTTATAAAAACAAGGATGTTCACGATGTCTTTTCGTACCTTGAAACGCTTAAGTAGTGCGGGGGCAGCGGGACTTCTGGTGTTGGCGGGCGCGGGATGCCTGCTGGCGCAAAATTCCGGCGTAAAGAATTCGATTCCCTCCGTGAGCGACTCATGGCCCACCTTCAATGGTGATACCTCGGGCCGGCGCTACAGCACCCTGACACAGATCAATAAAGACAATGTCAAGTCGCTCAAGCTTGCATGGGCGTATCAGACCCATGATGTCATGCTGAAATCCACACCCCTTGAAATAGACGGCATCCTTTATTTCACCGTGCCGGATCATGTCTGGGCGTTGGACGCGAAAACGGGAGAAAAAGTCTGGGAATTCAAGCGTGCCTCCCACGGCGACCAT
>JBDTBI010000414.1:0-4871 GCA_039924215.1 Acidobacteriaceae bacterium | reverse complement strand
AGCGCGATGTTGTCGGCAATCGACATGGAGAACCGCTTAGCGCCCGTGTTCTTCCAGGAACGTTTCTACTTCGAGAGCTGCCATGCAGCCGCTTCCTGCAGCCGTAATCGCCTGCTTGTAACGGCGGTCCTGAACGTCGCCGCAGGCGAAGACACCGGGAACGCGAGTGAATACATTGTCGCATGTGCGGATGTAGCCATCATCGTCAAGATCAATCTGTCCTGTGAACATTTTCGCGTTGGGATCGTGACCAATGCCGAGAAATAAAGCACTCACAGGTAGAACGTAGCGCTCTTGGGAAGCGAGGTTCCGCAGCTTGAGACCGCTCACCTCCTTCTGCTCAACGCCGAGGACTTCTTCCACTGTAGTGTTGGTCAGAAAATTTATTTTCTCGTGGGCAATGGCACGCTCGAGCATAATCTTTGAAGCCCGAAACTGTTCGCGACGATGAATCAGCGTGACCTTACTTGCAAAGCGCGTCAGGAAGAGGGCCTCCTCCATTGCGGAATCTCCACCGCCGATGACCGCGATTTCCTTTCCAGAGAAAAAGAATCCGTCGCAGGTGGCGCAACTGCTAACGCCATAGCCAATCAGTGCCTGCTCGCTGGGAAGCCCCAGCCATCGTGCCGATGCTCCACTGGCGATAATCAGTGTGCGCGTATGCAGAACCTCTTTCCCGACGTGGAGCCGAAAAGGACGCTTCGACAAATCGGCGCTGGTCAAATGCCCAAGGCGAAATTCGGCACCAAAGCGCGATGCCTGCGCCCGCATGTTGTCGATCAACTGGGGTCCCTGGATGCCTTCCGGCCAGCCGGGAAAATTCTCAACCAGTGTGGTGATGGAAAGCTGGCCGCCTGGCTCATGTCCTTCAAGCACCAGTGGTTTCAGGTTGCCACGGGCAGCGTAGATGGCTGCCGTGAGGCCGGCGCATCCGGTTCCGACGATGATGGTGTCGCGAATTTCGTCTGTCATGATCTTTCCATTAGTGTATCGGGAGTAGATGCCGGCGGAAGAGCGAAAGATTCGGGCCGGATGACTCGCCGGTACAATCCTCGCTCGGAGAACGGAATTTTTCGGGTCCACAGCCCTCAAATTTTTCTGTAATGCTGCCGTGTCCAAACAGGATCCGCCCGGGCTGCATCCTAATCTAAGACTCGAGGGGAATGGAGCAAGGCTGCAATCGTTGGATCGAGCAAGGAGAGACACGAACATGACGACGCAAAATGGAGGCGAAAGCCGGAGACCTCACGTTGTGATTGTCGGTGGGGGGTTTGCAGGACTTCAGGCAGCCATGCGTCTGGCTGACAAACCGGTGGACGTAACGGTGATTGACCGCCGCAATCATCATACATTTCAACCTCTCCTGTATCAGGTCGCGTTGGCCGCCCTTTCCCCCGGAGACATAGCCAAGCCTATCCGCAACGTATTGCGCAATCGGGAAAATGTGGATGTGCTGATGGATGAGGTGATCGGTATCGATGTGGCCGCAAAATCACTCCACATGCACAGTTCCGCCAGTATGCAGTACGACTACATGATCCTTGCCACCGGATCGACCCATTCCTATTTTGGCCATAACCAGTGGGAGGTTCTGGCTCCAGGACTCAAGACAGTCGAAGATGCAATTGAGATTCGCCGCCGCGTGCTGCTGGCTTTTGAACTGGCAGAGCGCCGAGCACTGGAACACGGGTCTCACCCACCGCTGAATTTTGTTGTTGTCGGAGGGGGTCCGACAGGCGTGGAACTTGCCGGCGCGATTTCAGACATTTCACGGCTCTATATGAAGGAGGAGTTCCGTCATATCGATCCAGCCAAAGCGCACGTCATCCTAATGGAAGGTGGTCCACGGATATTGGCCACCTATCCGGAAGACCTGTCACGCAAAGCGACGGAGGAACTGGAGCATCTTGGGGTGGAAGTCAGGATCAATGCAAACGTCACCGATATCCAACCTGGGTATGTCGTGGCCAGCGGGGAAAAGGTTGAGTCGGTGGTGACGTTGTGGGCAGCTGGAGTGCAGGCTTCTCCGCTGGGAAAAATGCTGGGTGGGGAACTGGACAAGCGGGGTGCGGTCCTGGTCGATGCATTTCTGAATCCAGCCGGTCATTCTGAAATTTTTGTTTGTGGCGACTTGGCCCATGTGGTTGAAAATGGCAAAAGAATTCCCGGAGTAGCGCAACCTGCGATGCAGATGGGAGTGTATGCGGCGCGGCAAATCTTGAATGATCTGGCTCACAAGCCGCGGAAGAAATTCCATTATTTCGACAAGGGAGACATGGCGACGATCGGGCGGCACCGAGCCGTTGCCGACGTGAAATGGCCTTTTCATGCACACATGAGCGGGTTTCCCGCCTGGGTGTCATGGCTGACCATCCACATTTATTTCTTGATAGGCTTCCGTAATCGGGCCATCGTACTGCTGGAATGGATGTGGATGTACTTTGCGCTTTCAGTTGGGCCGCGGCTCATCACCGGCAGTCAAAAACTGCCAGGCTGGCGAGAAATTACTGGAGCGGAGCCACCCGCAAACGAGCAATATCTGGATCTGAATTCTCCGGGAGCAGTTGAAGATCCCACTTCTTAGCAGTAAGGCTTGTTTTACGCGGATACCGGTTCGTCGACCGGCACTTTGACAGGGGTCAGCCAATTGAACCGGTCCGGGTTTTTCCCGGACGTAATTCCGAAGAACTCTGCCGCCAGCTGTCGGGTGATAGGTCCGGCAACGCCATCTTTAATCTGGATCCGGTCAATCGAGCGAATTGGCGTGACTTCGGCTGCTGTGCCGGTGAAAAAAACCTCATCCGCAATATAAAGAAGCTCTCGCGGAATGGGCTGTTCGACAATTGGAACACCCATATCGCGCGCCAGTGTCAGAATCGATGCACGGGTGATGCCGGCCAGAACGGAGCTGCCAAGAAACGAGGTGAGAAGCTGGCCCTTGTGCACGACAAAAAGATTCTCGCCCGAACCTTCGGATACCAGCCCATTGACATCCAGCCCGATACCCTCGTCGTACCCGTTGACCTTCGCTTCCATGTGAATCAGTTGCGAGTTCATGTAGTTCGCCCCAGCCTTCGCCAAAGAGGGCAGTGTATTGGGCGCCATACGGCTCCAGGAAGAGATGCAGACGTCTGCACCTTGATCTCCGGTGACATATTTACCCCAGGCGAAGTTGCCGATGAAAACCTCAATGGGATTCTTGGTTGGATTGACCCCTATTTCGCCATATCCGCGCAAAGCGATGGGTCGAATATAGCATGGGGCGACGCGGTTCGATTCCACGGTTTCGACAGCGGCATCATTCAACTGGTCCAGCGTATAGGGCAACTCCATACGATAGATTTTTGCGGAATCCAGCATGCGTTGCATGTGGTCCTGAAGCCGGAAGATTGCCGCTCCCTGCTCCGTCCTGTAGCAGCGAATTCCTTCAAATACCGACGAGCCATAATGGATGACGTGGGACATCACGTGGATATTCGCCTGATCCCAGGGAATCAGTTTTCCGTTGTGCCAGATGTGCTTCGTCGGCTGTAAAGCCATAATGGCGGCATTCTCCTTCAATGAAACTACATCCCATTATATAGGGGAAGCGTATCTCCTTATATCGGGAGAGAGCAGTTACCGCGAGATCGAGACGAAGGCTTTTGCACCCGAAAAGTTTTACGTGCGGCCGGCAGGAGAAGCTGGGGAATCATGGCCAGCACGAACGTGGACCAGCGCTCTGCACACTCGCGATCACTGAAACAGAAATGACCGGCCTATTTCGCCGGAAGCAGCTCTCAAGAGCGACGCCGTGGCTTGCCGATCGTATCGAGGTCAACTTTTTGCCAGTCGCCGCGTTCGATGCCGGCACGAATCTTTTTCGGCGACCAGCCCTTCCGTGTCATCTGGTAGGCATACGCACCTTCTTTAGCGCATGTGCTGCATTCGGCGCCGTGCAGCCCCTCAAAACAACTGCGGAGGCTAGTGTGGCCTAGCCCCCGGTCGCAGCGGCAATAGCAAGGAAGCTGATACAGAACCCCGGGAATCTTTGCGGCGTCCTTATAGACCTGTACTTGCCAGGCCTGCTGAAAATTGGGCCCCGTCAATTGCTTGCCATGAAGAATGGGTGGCAGAACGGCGGTCGAAGTGGGAGCTGCAGCGTGGAAGGCTGGGAGGTCGACTGCTGGATCTGTCCATTGTGCATGGGCAACCACACAGATCAGGGCAATGGCAAAACTCAACCACAATCGGTTACGCATAGGATCTCAGACTCCTTCTCCGATTCCTCCTAATTGTACGACCTTGCCGTGTATGTCTGAAGGCCGAGCCACGGATTCCAGCAAGGCTCACTTGCCAGACGAATATAGGCCCAAAATTTCAATAGGGCACCACGGGTAACCCGGAGGTGCATCCAACGGTTCTGTGCGGAAAAATTAGGCGTCTTCGCTGTTTCTAAAAAATGCTACGGTAAAGAGGTTGCGATGGGGTCGGTTTCGATAGCTGACAAAATCGGCACAGAGTTTTTCTACGAATGCAATAATTCAACGCGAATGTGTACGCTGAATTCTTATGTTTGATTTTGCTCCGTTGCCGGATCTACTGGCACTGACAATTCTCGTCTTCGTGTTCTGGTCGATCCTGCGGCGGCGAGCAGGCGGCAAGCTGCAAGCATGGCTGCTGGGCTGGGTCTTCGTCCTGCTGCACTTTGCTGTGCTCCTATTTGGAGGCAGGCCTGGCGCTTTGCGTACGTTCGTCTCTGCGGTGTCATCTGTATCTATGGAGTTGGCGGGCGCGGCCTTTATCTATGCGGCAGGCGGGGCTCAACGCAGCGCACGGCTCCGATGGCTTGCAGGTATAGGATTGTTTGCAACCCTGCTTTATATCCTGTT
>JBDTBI010000413.1:0-3975 GCA_039924215.1 Acidobacteriaceae bacterium | reverse complement strand
GATTGGCATTTTTCTTCGTTGCCGCGCCGGGTTGATGGGGCACCACGTCTCGCGTCGACCAGCGGAACGCATTTCTGCCAAAAAGGCGACAACGCATCGAGAAGGAAGCGGAATGCCCGATAGAAATGCGAGGCCGAAACGGGATGTTGGCGGTGATCACGGTATCCTCGGAGCGGCAGCGCCGCGGTCGACATATTTGGTCACCATGCGTCTTGCGTTGCTATTCTTTTGATTTCGGCGGCGTGGCCAAGCCCTGGTTGAACAAAGTGCTGCCATCACCATTGAGCTACATAATCACCGCGCTCGTATTGTTCATTGTTCTCATTGGCTTCGTCTCGGCGGTCTATTTCTCCGCCGCTCCAAATCGTGCGCGCCTTTGCACAAAACTGGGGGCTCGAAAACAGCTGACCAATGGGGTTTCTCCGTTGCAGGGCAAGAGGGCTACAATCGACTTATTGGCTTCGGTCAACATCTGCTGTCGAACGCCTACACGATTGTATCTATCTTGGCTTCATCGCCATTTTGATCGTACCCCCGAGTTTTGTACGCGTTGATAAAGTTCCAAACGCGGACAATTCCGGCCATCATTTTTGTGAGCTTCGGTTTGATTCAGATCACGATCAGCAATTTCGCCTAACCCATGCTTCAAGGCCGCAGCCTGTCGTTGCCGCCGCTGGCGATTGTTGCCGGTCTGGCTTTTTGGAGTTGGGTCTGGGGCATTGCTGGCGCGCTTATCGCGGTGCCCCTGACGGTGGTTGGTGTGATTGTGTGCGAAAACTTTAGGCCAACCCGATGGGTCGCCGTGCTTTTGTCACTTCCAAAAGACTAACGCTGGTTGGCTGAGCATTTTCCGATTGCACGCGCCACCGCACTCCCCCATACTGCGATCAATCGCCTCATTCAGGAGGTTGGCTTGACGAACAATCGTTTGACTCGCCGAAATCTTTTGTCCGCTGGTGCCGTGCTCGGCTCGACGCTCGCGCTTGGCGAGGGACCTGGTCAAGCCGAGACCTACTCCGGCAAGGTTCCGTGGTCACCCGGCTTAGCCAGTTCACCGGAGCCAATCAGTCCCGGGCCGCTGCAGTTCTTCACCCCTTCCGAAGCTGCATTTATCGATGCAGCAGTGGAGCGGCTTATTCCCGCGGATGAGCTGGGTCCCGGTGCTAAGGATGCAGGCGTTACCGTCTTCCTCGATCGGCAACTCGCTGGTGCCTACGGACGCGCACAATCCTGGTACATGCAAGGACCTTGGAACGAAGGTGACGAGACCCAGGGCTATCAGAGCCGGCTTACGCCCGCGCAGCTTTACCGGACGGCCATAAAATTCATTGATGACCATTGCCGATCGACATTCGGCAACAAGACCTTCAGCGCGCTCTCGGCGGGTCAGCAGGATCAGACCCTCACAGCATTGGAGAACGGCGACCTTAAGGTGCCAGGTCTCGGTCCTCACGGAGTCGAGATCGAAGGCGGCCAGGCCGATACGTTCTTCGCGCAGCTACTGCAAAACACGATGGAAGGCTTCTTTTCCGATCCTCTCTATGGCGGCAACAAAGACATGGTGGGCTGGAAGCTGCTCGGTTTTCCTGGTGCGCATTACGACTATCGACCGTACGTCCCCAAGCACGGTGAGAAGCTGACCTTGGCTCCGGTGAGCATCAGAGGTCGGCCTGGCTGGGATCCCCACAGCTGAGGCATTATTGGCATGGTCGAAAAACTCCCTTCGGTTGATGTCGTGCTCGTCGGGTTCGGATGGACCGCGGCGATGCTGGCGCAAGAATTCACAGATTCAGGCCTCAAGGTCGTCGCGATTGAACGCGGCGGATGGCGGGACACCTCAACGGATTTTTCCGTTACATTTGCGCAAGACGAATTGCGCTACATGTGGCGGCGGGCGCTATTCCAGGAACCGGCCCGCGAAACGGTGACGTTCCGTAACAACCCGACCCAGACCGCACTTCCCATGCGGCATCTCGGATCATTTCTTCCCGGAACCGGTGTGGGCGGTGCTGGAGTTCACTGGAACGGCCAGACGTGGCGTTTCCTGCCGACCGACTTTGTCGCCCGTAGTCACAACGAGCAACGCTATGGACCTTTGCCGACAGACATGACCATTCAAGATTGGGGCGTTTCGTACGACGAACTCGAGCCCTACTACGACAAGTTCGAATACCTCTGCGGGATCAGCGGCACGGCGGGAAACCTCAAAGGACAAATTCAGAGCGGCGGCAATCCTTTCGAAGGGCCGCGCGCGCGCGAATATCCAAATCCTCCAATGGACATGGTTTACGGGCCGACACTGTTTGCCGCAGCGGCCAAGGAGACCGGTCACAAGCCGTTTCCATGTCCGTCCGCTAACATGTCGCGGGCCTATACCAACCCGCTCGGTGTGACCCTTGGACCATGCACGTACTGTGGGTTCTGCGAGAAGTTTGGTTGCGGGAACAATTCAAAGGCGAGCCCGCAGACCACCATCCTGCCGGTGCTCATGCGCAAGGATAATTTCGAGCTTCGAACGGAATCTGAAGTGCTCAAGATCAATCGCGACAGCACCGGTAAGCGCGCGACCAGCGTGACCTACGTCGACAGTCAGGGGCGCGAGTTCGAGCAGCCCGCTGAATTGGTGATTCTCTGCGCCTATGCACTGCACAACGTGCGCTTGATGCTACTCTCGGGGATCGGCACGCCCTACGATCCGCGAACCGGTCAAGGTGCCGTTGGAAAAAACTACGCCTATCAGATCGTCTCGGGCGTCGACGTGTTTTTCGACGACAAGATCATGAACCCATTCATAGGAGCAGGTGCTCTGGGAATGGGTATCGATGACTACAACGGCGACAATTTCGACCATTCCGGTCTGGGGTTCATCGGCGGCGGCTACATTGCCTGCTGGGACACCAATGGTCGCCCCATCGAGCATCACCCGACGCCGCAGGGCACGCCGAAATGGGGAGCAAAATGGAAGAAGGCCGCCGCCAAGAACTATCTGACCACCACCGGCCTCTCTACCCACGGCGCGGTCATGAGCCATCGCACGAATTATCTGGACCTCGATCCGACTTATCGTGATGTGCATGGCCAACCGTTGATGCGAATGACATTTGATTATACCGAAAATGAGCATCGAATGTCCGACTTCTTGACCGAGCGCGCGGCCGAGATCGCGAAAGCGATGAATCCACGTGAGATACATGCCAAGAAGCGTACTGGCCACTACTCCATCGTCCCGTACCAGACGACCCATAATACCGGGGGCGTCATTATGGGGAGCGATCCTAAAACGAGCGCGGTGAACCGCTATTTGCAAAGCTGGGACGTCTCAAACCTGTTCGTCATGGGCGCATGCGCTTTCCCGCAAAATGCAGGTTACAATCCGACGGGTACTGTCGGCGCACTGACCTATTGGGCTGCGGATGCAATTAAGAACCGGTATCTCAAAAATCCTGGCCCGCTAGTGCAAACGTGATGGAGATCTTCGTGCGCACCCGGCTGAATGTAGCTCTCCTCTCGACAGCTGTTTTGGTGGCATTATGCACTGGAGTGTCTTCGTGGGCGATCGCTAGCTCGTTCAGCGAAATAGCCCGCGGCCGCTATTTGACGGATGCGGGCGACTGTGTTGCCTGCCATACCGCTGACAAGGGTAGGCCACTGGCCGGCGGACGGGCGGTCGATACGCCCTTTGGCGCGATTATTTCGCCGAATATCACCCCGGATCGCGAGACCGGCATCGGCGCGTGGTCAGACGAGGATTTCTATCGCGCGCTTCATCTGGGAATCGATGACGAAGGGAAGCGATTATACCCGGCCTTTCCCTATCCTTTCTTTACTAAGCTCACCCGCGAAGATGTGATGGCGATCCGAGCTTACCTCAACACGATTCCAGCGGTGAAGAATGAGCGTGCACCGAACAAGCTGGAATGGCCGCTCAATTACCGGGTGCTCATGAGGGGCTGGGACTGGATGTATTTCAAGCCT
>JBDTBI010000412.1:0-4220 GCA_039924215.1 Acidobacteriaceae bacterium | reverse complement strand
TTGGTAGAAGTCTTTGCTGCCGGGTGCGACGAGTGGCTCGGCGTCCAGGGCCTGCTTCCAGACTGCATCCCAGCGGGGCTCGGCGTCGCCACAGTTCTTGATCTCATGCTCGGCTTGCTCGACCGCTCTGTTGGGGTCGTAGGGGATGGGCCCGACGTGAGGCTTGATCCAAAACGGCGACTGGCCAGGAAGGTGATACGTGGGGTACTGGATCATAGCGCCACGGAGCATGTCCCGCGCAACGGTGTGATAGTAGTTGTCGCCGTAGGCGAGCGTGGGAGTGCCAGGGCGGTCCGCAGGGGCTTGGAAGTAGGCCTTGTAGTTAGCGGAGATTTGGGAGGCGGCTTTCGTCCCGAATTCTTCAATGGACCAATTTTTATAGAACTGGTCCGCAGAGCCGATGGAAGCACCGTGCCAGCCGAAGCCGAGGACGGCGCTGGCGCCCATGGTTACCGGGCGGATATCGCTGGTATTTACCAGCAGGTAGGCGGTTGCGCCGGCCTTCTGAAAGCGGCCAAGAGAAGAAAAAAGGCGGCTGACTGGGACTAGCTCAGAGAGTTGATTCGCACTGGAGTTATACATGGCCACATGGATATAGGCGCCCTGCCCGGGGCCGACCTGACCGTTATCGCGTATGTAGCCGTAGCCTGTGTCGGCCCAGACGGGGATCACATCGGGCGGAATTACGAGGTCGCCCTGGCGCATGAGCTTCGCACCTTCCATCCAAAAATCGGTCGTGAAAACAGCGTGCGGATATTTGGCGCGGACTATTTTGATCTGCTCGGCGATGGCCTTGCTGATGAGGTGACCCTGCGCCTTCTCGTTGCCGCGAACCGAGGGGTCCAGCGCCGCATACGGCTGATCGGAAAGCCCGCGCAATCCAACTCCCCAGATAATGTTCTGATTTTTTGAATAAGCGGCGACGGCATTCTTCCATGCATTCTCGATGTACTGCGGGTGCGTCGTGAAGTTGTAAGGAACGTTTGCGGGCCAACGGGAGAAATTCACTCCGAGAGGTTCGGCATGGTGCTGGTTCAGAAGCAGGCCGCGTTCAGCGACGATGCGGTCTTGCGGGTCGTTGGGGAATGCCCATGTCCCCGGGACGATCATGTTGCCTTTGAGTCGCAGGATGGTCTCGCAGATTTTGTTCCAGACGGCGAGCGAGATGCCGGAATGGTCCCTGGCTTCGCCGGGTGCCCAGCCCGTGAGCAGGTCTTCATCGTTGATGAAGAAGCCACGGTAGCGAAAGACAGGTGCCGGATATGTTTTGTCGAGCGAGGCGGGCAATACGATTGAGTTCCGGTGGGCTGGTTCGTGATCCGTCCAGTAATACATGGAATCCACGCCGAGGTATTGCTGCGAGAACTGGTAGATTGCATAGATCGTTCCACGCATATCGGAACCAGCGAGACGTATGACATGGGTCGTGTGGCCGCTGCTCCAGGTGGCTGTGCCGCTGGTGATGGAGAAGGCTTCCGGAGCGGATGCGTGGTTGGCGGGCGCGCCGGAGGCTTCATTGCCGAGAACGATGGTGACGGGGCCGGCGTCCTTTTCATTGCTGACGATCCGTGGCTCCTTGCCAAATACCTTGTGCAGATCGGAGGCCAGATCCTTTACGGCAAGCTTGACTGGACCGGGCTGTTCCGCATCCACGAGTATCGTGACGTTCCCGTTGAGGGTGATACTACTCTTGGAATTCGCCGCAGATGATTGCCCCAGTGCTCCCACCGCGCAACCGAGAAGCAACACACATGCTATCGCCGACTGAAAGCTTCGCCTACGTTTGCGCTGTACGAATCCATCGTCGAAATCGTTCATGCTTGATCCTCTCAAGTGTTGCGGTGAAGTACGAACTGCAAAGCACGATCCATTCCTGCTTCTACTCCCTACTACAACGAAGAAGCCGGGCAGAATGTGGCGGCATCTGCGATATTACGTACGCATCTTCGTGATGCCCCAGATCTGCGCCACTCCAGTAGTCGAAGATGTGATATCGCCTCGCCAATTGAATCGGGACCGTTTTGAAGCGTTCTCCGCGGTTGAAGACGCAGATCACCATCGAGTCCGCAAGTTGGATCCGTCCCACTTGCATGGAACTGTCATCGAAGGCAGCAGAAATTCCTGTTGGTGGAACAAGCTTGCGTACTATTGCCAGGGACGAAGGCTGGATTTTGGTAAGGTCATCCCCGGCCAGGATCACGCCGCCAGCCGCATACGCTGCCGTGGCGTGGAAGTACACTTCATCTTCCGTGAGCTTGCCCTGTAGCATGACCGTGTCGGGATCATTCCACCAGAGGCGTCCGTTCTGCCAATTTCGATGGAGTGTCTGCCATGCATCTTTGGAGACGGTCTCCCATTTTGGCGACATGTCATCGGAGCTTCGTGAGCCGTCGATCAGCCCAAACGAGGGCCAGATCGGATGGTTGCATCCGAGAAGATACGAATCACTGCCGGTGCCACGCCGAATCGCCTCCATACCTCGACGATAGGCTTCGATCCGCGTGGCAGTTGGATCGTGGAAACGCCCGCCATGCATGGCACCCCAAAAAGTTGCGTCTAGCTTGAAGTATTTGCAATTCCATTCCTGCCGCATATAACGAAAGATATTTTCCAGATGTTGCTGTACTTCAGGATGGGTCCCGTCCAGGGCATACCAGTCCGGTTTTCCCCATCCTCCAAAGGTGACTCGTTTCGCTTGTAAGGGATTTCCGTTTACATCCTGGATGAACCATTGTGGGTGCTGCCGGAAAACATTCGCTTCCGGCACTGCTACAAATGGCGTGAGCCATGTCCCTGGCTTGTGTCCACGGTCGCGAATCTGTTTCATTACCATCCCGATATCCTCTCCAAAACTTGGGACGGTGCAGAGCCAATCACCCGGCCAACGCTGGTATCCACCATCCACCTGAACATAAGCGAGCTGAGGGAGTTTTGCAGCGACGACGTCGAGATTGCTAAGGATCTGTTGCGCAGTGAGCACTTCGTCGCCGAAGCAGTAGGCGGAACTCCACCCGGTGGGAACAGGATTTTGAAACTGCGGCGGATGATTGCGATTGATTTGATCCGCAACGCGTTTCAAGAGAGCGTTGCGTTCGTGGCCTTGTGTACAGAGGAATTCTTCAAGATTCCAGGTTTCATTCGGCTGAAGATCTCTCCCTTCCGTTTCCACCACCACCTGAATCTTTCCAGGACGTAGATAAAAGCGTCCAATGAATTTGAAACACGAAGTGAAAGCCAGGACAAAGTTTTCCCCGTCTGGTGGAAGGAGCGTCAATAGTCCAGTGACCACCGTGGCATCGGCGGGGCCTGGGATGCGGTAGTGGCCCACCTCGTTGTACCCCAGATCAACGGGATCGTGGAGCGTTCCTGCCGTCTGGCTCAACATTTGGAAGCCCTCACCGTAGAGGGCGGTGTTGCCAGGAAATTTATGTAGCGTTTCGCAAAGGACCACGTGTTGTATCGAGATTGCTTTTCTTCCAACATTTGTGAGTGTTGGCCTGCAGATTTCACCCTGCCAATTCAGTGCCAAGTGCAGATTGGAACGATCTGCCTCGTCTGACCTTTGCAATACGACTCTTCCACCGCCGATTCGCAAACTGTCGCTGATGCTGGCGATGGCCTGTGATGAAATTGGCAATGTGGAATAACCCAGGACGGCGCTCGACGACAGCTGCAGAAAGTTTCTACGATTCATTCCGCTTCTCCACGCAACTTTGCTTTATTATCGTCGCGATCCAGCTGGCCGAGAGCGTGTATATGATGAACGGGTGCAAGATTATCATCAGATAGGAAAGTGCAAAATATCACAAAGGCGATAAGGAAGGATTCCAGTATGGTCTTGAGAAGAAATGTTTGGCTCAGCGTATCGATTGGGGTGGCGATGATGATCGCTCCTTCGATTGCGGCTGCGCAACATCCCGATCTGAAATTCCTGAATCAGAATCGACCGACACTGGACGCGCACAATTGCTATCCCTACGACGGGCATTGGAATAACCGGGTACCGCGCGCTCTGAATTCAGGTTTTCCGGTTTCTATCGAGCAGGATCTGGCATGGTACGTGGATCCGGCAACTGGCAAAGGACGCGTCGTTGTGTCCCACACGCCCAAGCCGACTGGGGCCGAACCGACCTTGCAGGACTATTTTTTCAAGCAGGTGCGCCCTATTGTGGAAAAGGCGCTTGCAGAGAACAAGCGGAACGAATGGCCGCTGATCATCC
>JBDTBI010000411.1:0-10653 GCA_039924215.1 Acidobacteriaceae bacterium | reverse complement strand
CGTCCTCGGCACAACGCTTGTACTGAAGGGCGCGACTCACGAGCGTCTCATCGATCCGCTTGGCGTCGTGTATTCGCATCGCTCGAGCGATGGACTTTGGTTGCCGGGTGGCGCGTCGAGCACGGGTGCCGGTGTGGTGGCGGAAAAATTTTCCGGCTGTGACCTGAACGCGTTGAACCAGAACGCCGCCGCTGCGGGGCCTTCGGATCTGGTGGTCTATCCCCTTTCAGGGAAGGGAGAGAGATTTCCATTTTCCGCTCCGGAGGCGGAAGGCTTTGTGATCGGGACGCCAGTTGATATTGAATCGCTTTATGTCGGCATTCTTCAGGGTGTCGCGTTTATCGAACGCCTCGCCTTTGAATATCTGGAAATGCTGGGTGCGCCCATCGAGGGAAAGCTGACGTTTACAGGCGGCGCAACAAAAAGTGCTGTTTGGAACCAGATACGCGCTAACGTGCTCGGTAGGGAAGTGTCCATTCCCGAAGTGACGGAAGGTGCGTTCGGCATGGCCGTGCTTGCCGCTTCGCATGACTGCTCACTGGTCGAAGCAACGCGAGCAATGGTTAGAACAAGGAAAGCAATTTCTCCCATGCGCAGCCTTCAGGACGCGTATACGGAGCGATATGCACGATTGCTCCAAGAATTGCAGTTCCGTGGCTGGATTTCGGAGCGGATTGTGGAACACGCGCGAACAAGGACGGCCGCATGACAAGAATCGTACTCGTGCGTCATGGAGAAACCATATGGCACGCGGAGAATCGCTATGCCGGGAGCAGTGATATTGAGCTGACCCAGCGTGGATTGCAGCAGGCAAAGGCGCTTGGCAATTGGGCGCGGACCGCCAGCTTGTCGAATATATGGGCTTCTCCGCTGATCCGATCGCGAGCCACGGCCCAGCCGGCAAGCGACAGCACGGAAATTTGCGTGAAGATCGATGATCGTCTGAGGGAATTGGATTTCGGCCAGGGAGAAGGACTCACCGCCTCCGAGATGGCAGCCCAATTCCACAGCGCGTATGACGCATATCTCATCGATCCCGTGAAGAACCATCTTCCCGGTGGGGAAGACCCCGTTCACGCGGCAGCTCGCGGCAGAGCTTGCTTGCGGGCAATTGCAGAAGCGGGTGGCGACGGTTCGCGTATTTTAGTAGTCGCGCACAATACTTTGATCCGTATCATCTTGTGCGATCTGCTCGAAATTCCATTATCGAAATATCGAGCTCTCTTTCCTGTATTAAAGAACAACGCACTGACTGAGATCGCTCTGAGTCTTCGGCAATTCAGCCTGCTGTCCCTCAATGTCCCAATCGATGAAAACTGATTCAGCGGAGAAGGGTTCATGGGAAAAAGGATCATCCTCGTCGTAGGCGATCATTTCATTGCTTCCAGCCTGATGAAAGAGGCCCTGGCTGCACGGCTGGGAGAGGACTTTGAATACGTCGAGGCGTCCACGCCATTTCCCATTACGCCGTTCCATTCCATTGCTGAGGTGAAGGAAGCGTCCGGCTCGGAGGAGCAGATGATTGACGGGTTGCAGGGTGCGAGCATCTGTGTTGTCCACCATGCACCGCTGTCTAAAAGGGTCTTGGAATATGCAACTGGGCTGAAGCTGGCGGTGGTGTGCCGCGGCGG
Organism: Acidobacteriaceae bacterium; assembly: GCA_039924215.1. Taxonomy (GTDB): domain Bacteria; phylum Acidobacteriota; class Terriglobia; order Terriglobales; family Acidobacteriaceae; genus JAKAAZ01. The sequence goes on along the minus strand of JBDTBI010000411.1, from coordinate 9,022 downwards.
TCCCGTCAACGCCAATATTGCAGCCGCGACGAAGCAGGGAATTGCGATTGGCTACACGCCGGGCAGAAATGCTGCTGCGACTGCGGAACATACAGTTGCAATGCTGCTGTCCGCGTTGCGAAGGATTCCGGAATCGGACGCCGAAATTCGGCGGGGAGAGTGGAAAGGGAACTATACCTACGAAACAGCAGGGATCGAACTGGAAACGGCGACTGCGGGCCTTGTGGGATATGGTGCAGTTGGAAAGATCGTCGCACGGATTCTGAGAGGTTTCGGAACCCGCGTTCTGGCCTATGATCCCTTTCTCCAGCCCAATCTGCTGGATGCTGGCGTGGAGCAGGTTGAATTCCACGATCTGCTGGCCAGGGCGAACATCGTGTCGCTTCACGCGCGAGCGACGAAGGAATCGCGCGGCATGATCGGCAGAAATGAAATTGCCAGGATGCAGCGTGGGTCCGTTCTGGTGAATTGTGCGCGCGGATCGCTGCTCGACTATGAAGCTATGATCGATGCGCTTTATGCCGGCCACCTCTACGGTGCTGCCGCGGATGTGTTTCCGGAAGAGCCCATTGCGGCCGGATCGAGGCTGTTGTCCGCGCCGAACTTTGTGATGACACCGCACATCGCCGGCGGTACCAGGCAGGCCGCGCACAAGGCAGTCAAAATTGCTGCGGAAGAAGTGGAGCGATTCGTGAAAAATAAACCGCTGCTCTATTGTGCGAATCCTCAGGTCCTTGCCGGTCTGCGTTCAACCATGTCGCAATAACAGATACACTATGCCGTGGATACGGAGAGAAGAGTGCGATTGAGAATTGGACTGTTTGAACTGTCTGGCGCTAGAAATAATGCCCTGCTTCTTATGATGATCCTATTCACAGGACATCTCATCGCACAGCAACCCACAGACTTTGCAGACCCGTTCGTAGGGACTAGCGGCGATCATGGCCAGACATTTCCCGGAGCGATTTTGCCGTTTGGTATGGTCTCGGCAAGTCCATACACGTATCCAAGCTCGCTGAACCGCGATTCCCATGCAGGGTACAACTACCAAGACGAAAAGATCGTCGGTTCTCACATTTCAGGATGAGTGGTGTCGGCTGCGAAGGGCTTGGCGGAATCCTTTCTATCCTGCCCCTCAACGGGGATCCGGCGTCTCTTGACCCAGCTCAATATGCGCAGGAGTATGACAAAGCGTCGGAAATCGCGACGCCCGGTTACTATGCGGTGAAACTGATGCCGTCTTTCATTCGTGCAGAGCTAACGGTGACGCAGCACGACAGCTTGCATCGCTATACCCTTCCGCCCGGCGCCGCGAAGACGCTGCTTATAGACCTTCGCAGAGGTACGCAGGTCGTGGACGAGGCTGAATTTGACGGCGTTGCCGGAAGCGAATTTGAAGGGAGCATCCGGACTCGACAAATGTGTCGCGGGCCAGAAAATAATCCAGGCTGGTACAAGCTTTATTTCTACATGGCCGTCAGCGTTCCCGTTGCATCCATAAAGCTGTATCAGGATGGCGTGCAGCAAGGCGGAAGATTCGCACACGAAAAAGATATTGTCGCCGAACTCCATTTGGCTGGAAACGCTAAGGCTCCAGTGGTGGTCAAGATTGGCTTTTCTGAAATCGACACCGAACATGTAAAAAAGCGGTTGGCAGAGGAGGTAAACGGCTGGAACTTTGATGCCGTCCGGCTAAGCGCGCATTGGGATTGGAACAAGGAACTCGGGCGGATATCCGTGGTCGGCCCAACGGATCTGAAGAAAGTCTTCTACACCAGTTTCTACCACGCGATGGTACTGCCCGCTGCAGTGTCGAACCTGAACGGAGAATATCGAAAAACGGATGAGAAGGTCCATCGCTCCATTGGCTTCCGGTACTACAGCAGCTGGACTTTGTGGGATACATATCGCACGCAGATGCCGTTGATCTCCTTGATGAACACGTCTCGAGCTCATGACATGTGTGCCTCGCTGGCTGCGGTCATTGCCCAGGGATATTCCGAGCGGGCTGTCGGCTATTTGCCGGTTCCCAATACTCATATGGAAGGGGCGGAGCAGTATCTTCTCGACGCCATTCGGAAAGGCGATTGCCAGTTGACGAGTCACGCATTCTTGAATGTGCGGGATGCGCTGGCCGCCCGATTAAAAGAGAGAAGACAAGGCTTGCCCTATGAGCCGGGACACACCGCCAAGACATTGGACGATGATTATGCCGCGTGGGCAGTCGGCGAGTGGGCTTCGTTGCTCCATCGTCCTCAGGACGCTCTCAAATATCACAAGATCGCCGCGGACTATCGCACGCTATGGAATCCGGCAACTGGATTTTTTGGAGCCAGGGGCCGAGACGATAAATGGTTGCCGGCCAAGGACCCCAGAGTTATCGATGACACCTATCTCTATGAGGGCACCATGTGGCAGTACCGGTGGACGGTGCCGTATGACATTTCTGGGCTTGTGAAGTTGCAGGGTGGAACACAGAAGTCCGCAGCAGTGCTGCACAAGTTTTTCCAAGATGATCGTTTTACAATCGCCAATGAGCCGGACATCAACTATCCGTACCTGTTCGACTACCTTGGGCAACCGTGGCGGACGCCGCAATATGTTCACCGCATTCTGCTGGAGCCAATGGAAAATATCTACGGTTCGCACGCGTCTATCCGACCCCGGTAATCCGGAAGGCATTTCGCGCCACGCCTGATGGCCTGTTGGCTGACATGGATGACGATGGCGGAACCATGAGCGTGTGGTTTGTTCTCAGCTCCGTGGGCATCTATCCCGGGACCATGGGAGAGCCCTTTTACTTTCTGACGACGCCGATCTTCCAGCACGTTGTGTTGCACCTCAGCAGCGGAAAGAATTTCAGCATCGACGTGCAAGGCAATCCGGTTCAGGACAGTTATATCCAGTTCGCTACTCTGAACGGCCGGCCGCTGCACCGGGACTGGCTCCGCGACGCCGAGATCAAAGCTGGCGGTGTGCTCAAAATTAAGGTTGGACCAACCCCGAATCATGCCTGGGGCGTGACTCCGCCGCCATACTAGATCGGTTCTCCATGTATGCAGGGGAGGGAATCGAGTCAGTGGCCGACATATCTGTTGAAGAACTTCACTATGTCCTGGTTCGCCTCGCGAGACTCCGGCAACGACGCGTCATCCTGCCAGAAGGCATGCGTCAGCCCTTCAAAGACCACCAGATGTGCATCCACGCCTGCATTGAGAAACGCCCGGTGCAGAATCGTTGTCCCGCTCAGCAACATGTCCCGTCCGGTAGTAATGAACAATGTCGGCGGCAGCGCGTGCAGGTCCGCATATACCGGAGACAGTACCGGGTCCTTGGGGTCTGTCGATCCAACGTACTCCGATTTGCGCGGGCCCGGTCCCGATGGCGGCTCCAGATACCCCGACAGGCCCCTCAGCGCATACATCGACTGTGAATCTCCGGATCGAGAGAAATCACCCATTCCCGAAAAAATCCCGAGCGCTCCCGGCTCCGGCAATCCCAGTTGCTTCAACTTCACCGCCACCTCGCCCGTCAGAATCGCTCCTGCTGAAGTTCCATAGATCGCCATATCCTTCGGCTTATGCTTCTTCAGCTCTTCCTTGTACACCGCGATGACATCGTTCAAGGCCGCCGGAAATGGATGCTCTGGCGCCAGGCTGTACAGCACCGCAATCACCTTCGTCTGTGTCAGGTTGGCAATCGGCACAGTTTCTGTCAGCGAGCCCCAATCCGCATTGAACCCGCCGCCATGAAGGTTGATCAATACATGGTTCACTTTTTCCGGGGGCACACGCAGCGGCGTTATGATCCGCACCGGCACACCCGCAATCCTGCTCCGCGTCACATTCACCGGATACATTTTCTCGTATGCCGCGCCCGTACTCTCCTCCCAGGAATCGGCGGCGATACGCCGCTGCTTCAGGGTCTGGTGCGGCGGCGCGTCAGACATAGGTCGCGCAAGACGGCGTTGCGCTTCCGGGCTCAACGTCTGCGGTATCGGCACCACGCGCGTCACATGGGCCGTTCCCTGCGCATCAATGTAGCTGGAATTCTTCGTTGGCGCGGTTGCAGCCGTTGTTTGTGCAAACACCCATGCCGAAGCGCCGACACACACGGTTAGGCTGAACCATGCGACACAAGCACGAAACTTTTTCATGGCAGCGACCATACCTTTTCTAGTGGAAATCCGTCAAGGTGGATGGAAGGGAATCCGCTGCACTCCCATTGGACAAGATTGCATGGGAGCAAATCGGAAGACTATGCCTCGACCCGTGCCAACTTGGTCACGCGGCCGGTTTGGTTCCAGTCTGATACATAGATGTTCGCAGCCTGATCGATGTGGCATCCGTGGGCAGCGCTGAACACAGCGGGCGCAATGTCGGCTGGAGCGAGTTTGTATTGCGCCCACTGTGCTTTCTCCGGATTGTCTCCCAGGAAAGAAACCGGAACATTGTTTTTGTCGAGGATCGTGACTCGTCCCTCCAGCTCAGAAACCACCGCATAGTCGCCGTGAAAACTCACCTGGCAGGGACGACGCATATAGAGCGTGATATTGCGCACGAACTTTCCATCAAAATCAAAATGGGTAAGCCTGCGATTTTCCCGGTCGCATACCAGCAGGAGCGGCTGATCGTAACGCGTATCGATAGCCAGCCCGTGGCAACAATGGCACTTGCCATCCTCCGTCCCCATCCCGGCAAAGCTGGCCAGGTAATTTCCTTTTTTATCAAACCGGAAAATGCGAGAGTCGCCGTATCCATTGGCGATCACGATGGAGCCATCCGGCGCGGGCACAGCCGCGGTCACGCGCCATTCGTTCGGCGCATGAAATCCAGCCGCCTCGGGGGCCGTAATCTTCTGCTGCACGGTCCCGTCCGTCTTGATTTTTACAAACAGCCAGTTCTCCTTCGGTGTTCCTTTCTGAACGATGGCGTAGAACACTTCTTCGCCATTTTCTACTGCGTATGTCATCGAATGAACTTCGGGATATTCATTACAGATGGTTCGCAGCAGCTTGCCGTCCCGGTCATACACAAGGATGCCGGTAGTGCTTTGCGTGCTGACATACAGCAGCCCGGCTTTGTCGGTCGCGATGCCGCCGTGGGTTCCGCCAAATATCTCCCCTTGCGGCAATTCGCCCCAATGGGGAATGACGTTGTAGGTGAATTCACCGTTGCCGGTACGAAGCTGGACCGCTTTCTGTGTGCTATCACCCGCCGAAGCATCGGCGTGCGCGCTCGGGTTGAAGAGTGCAGTCATGGCAGTTACTCCTGTGGCAGTACAAAATTGACGCCGATTGATTCCACTGGTTGCCGGCGCATCTTTGCGAGGTCGATTCATCGTGAACTCCTTGTAGGCACCTGCCGGGGAGAAGGTGCGGATGCAGCCTGGGCCGTAGCCGCAGCCTGAGCCGGGGTGTTGTAGAAATACAGATGGTGCAGATTGCGCATCGCCAATGCCGGCGCAAGATTTGCTTGCGTCACCTTGGTCCCGCTCAGGTTGAGATAGGTCAATTGAGATAACCCCGCCAGCTTCCCGACACCCTGTCCTGTAACTGCTGTCTCTTCCAGATTCAGTGAGCGCAAGTGGGTAAATGTCTTCAGCGTATCGAAGCATTTGTCGCTCACCTTCGTGCGTCCCAGATAGACTTCCACGATATACGGCGCAAACTTCTCGAACTGAGCCAGCTGAGCGTCGTTGAATGTTGCCGCAACGTTGACTGTATTCAAAATAAGTCCATCTCCCAGCTTTCTCGATACAGGCACCAGTTTCACGCCCTGGGAGGCATCGATCTGTGAGATCTGCGCCAACATTCCGCTATAGTCTCCCACCTGTGGCAGCGCAATTTCTCTGTACGCTTTCGGTGCCACAATACCGGCAAGCGATGGTACCGACGGCGAGGCTCCCTGAGCAATCCATGCCTTGATCCATGTGATTTCCTCCGGCTTCAACGGCGGCTTGTCTTCCGCTGGCATGGCTTTCTTGTCGCCGTGTGGAAGGGTAATTCTTTGAAACAGAATACTTCTCTCCGGATGTCCTGGAACAATGACCGCACCCTCCTGTCCGCCCTCCATCAGAAGATTAAAAGCGTCGAGCCGCAAATCGCCTTTGGTTTTCGCGGCGTCATGGCAAGCAACACAGTTGGCATCGAAGATGGGATCAATATGCTCCGCATAGAACGAATTGGGAACAAGTGCGTCTTTTGCCTCCACCCTTCCCAGGCCCGGCCATTTCTTCAGCGGTGCGGGTGCATATTCGGTGAGGTAATTTCTTCCGTGCGTCAGGGATCCCCCCTCATGCGCAGTCCAAACCATCACCAGCAAAACGCAGGTCAACAGTGCGGGATATGCATACGGCACCCTGCCGGATTCCCAACTTGGCCGGATGAGGTAACAGAGCAAAACGCCGATCGTAAGCCAGAGGCCGCCCCACATGTGGTGCGTAACCCCGGCCCCCGCGGTGCCACTGCCATACGCCAGTAGATACCCCAGCGTGAATGTGCCCATGCAGGCGACGATGCTGAACAAAAGGACAAGGACCGCAGCCTCCCGCAGCGCTGGGCGATATCTTCCTGCAATTTCCAGCAATGGAACCAGCAGGATCAGGGCGATCGGAAGGTGAACAGCCAGTACATGAAACCGCCCCAGAAACTGCTGCCAGTCCGCGTGGGGCTTGCCGTTTAGCTTAAACAGCAGGGGCACTAGCAGCAGTATTGCAATCACCAAAACGGATGCAATTGGCAGCAGCTTCGCCTGCCACTTCCTGGATAAACTCCTGCTAAAACTCATGATCCAGCCGTTTACCAATCCTCACGATGCAAGCAAGCCGGTGACAACCTCGGCTGGCGTGGTGCCGGTCAGTTTTTGATCCAGCCCCTGAGATTCATACGTCAGCTTGTTGTGGTCGATCCCCAGGCAGTGCAGAATCGTTGCATTGAAGTCCCGAACCGGTACCGGATCTTTCACGATGTTGTAGCTGTAGTCGTCGGTTTCGCCAAAGACAATTCCGCGTCGTACGCCACCGCCCGACATCCAGGTGGTGAAGCAGCGGGGGTGATGGTCGCGGCCATAATTGTCTTTCGTCAGTCCTCCCTGGCTGTATACCGTGCGCCCGAATTCTCCAGCCCAGACCACCAGAGTATCGTCCAGCAGACCGCGTTGCTTCAGGTCGGTGATCAGCGCATAGCTTCCGCGATCCGTCTCACGGCACAAAACTGGCAGCGTTCCTGTGACATTGGCGTGGACATCCCAACCACGCTTGTACACCTGCACGAAGCGCACATCGCGCTCCGCCATACGGCGGGCCATGAGACAATTGTAGGCATAGGTTCCAGGCTCCTTGGCATCGGGGCCATACAGGTCCCACGTCGACTTGGGCTCATCGCTCATATCCGTGAGTTCCGGCACGGAGATTTGCATGCGGTACGCCATCTCGTATTGCGCAATGTGAGAGTTGGTTTCCGGATCGCCCAGTTCCTTGTAGGTCTGGTGGTTGATCTCATCCACCGCATCGAGCATCTTGCGGCGCACATCCCGATTGACCCCTTTAGGGTCGCTCAGATAGAGCACTGGATCTCCACCGGAACGCAAGCCGACACCCGCATATTCGGAGGAAAGAAAACCGCTGCTCCATAGCCGGGACGAGACCGGCTGGTTGTTTTCATTTGGATTCGTTTTGCTCAGCAGGACCATGAAGGTCGGCAGATTGTTATTCATGCTGCCGAGCCCATAGGAAAGCCAAGATCCGAGACACGGCTTTCCGGAGTTCATGTTGCCGGTGTTCATCAGCATGATCGCCGGTTCATGGTTGATGGCGTCCGTATTCGTCGACCGGATAATTGCAAGGTCGTCCACCATTCGCGCGGCGTAGGGCATCAGATCGCTGATCCACGCTCCGGATTGACCATATTGCTTGAACGCCCAATGAGAGGGCGCAATCGGAAAACGTGCCTGCCCTGCCGTCATCCCGGTCACTTGCTGCGTTCCACGAACCGAGTCAGGCATGTCCTTGTTAAACAACTTCGCCAGATTCGGTTTGTAATCCCACAAATCAAGTTGGGGCGGGCCGCCCGACATGAAAAGATAAATCGCCCGCTTCGCCTTCGGAGCGAAATTAGGTGCTTTCGCAAACTCTGGGGGATGCGGTGCAATCCGTGCGGTGCTGGCCGCGTGCGCGCTGCCCGTCAGCATCTTGTCGCCGAGCAGGCTCGCCATGGCAGCCAACCCAAGCACGCTGCCCATTTTTCCCAGAAAGTGGCGGCGCGTCTGCAAGGCGGCCCACTCCATTTTCAAACCGTCGGCGATAGGCAGATCCAGAATTGTAGGACCGTGGTCGGGATCGGTGCAAAGCGGGTGTTGTTTCATAGACTCCCCCTTAAAACGGACTGTGGGACGAACAGCTATTTCTATTTATTCAATGTCGCATCCAGGTTCAGCGCTTCATTGGCCACCATCGTCCATGCGGCCAATTCAGATGGCGGAATCGCTCGATCGGAAGGCTTTTCTCCAATGGAAATCAATTCGCGGGCTGCTTGCGGGTCGGCCTTGTAGTGTTGATTCATCTGCTGAAACGACTGCTGCAACACCGACTCCATCTGCGGAGATGGATCGTGCGCTAGCAAAATATCGCTCAGGTATTTGATCTTTTGTGCCGGCTGCGGTCCGCCTTGTTCGATCAGGCGTTCCGCGAGTCCTCGCGAGGCTTCAATCCATTGCGTATCGTTCATCGTGACCAGAGCCTGCAGCGGCGTGTCCGTGCGTTGTCGCCGGGTACACACCGTATCGCGCGGAGGCGCATCGAAGGCATCCATGTCCGGCTGGATCGCCATGCGCTTCCAATAGGTGTAGAGGCTTCGCCGGTAGAGGGCGTCTCCATGGTCCTGCTTGTAAATGGTGGTGTCGCTCGCAGGATAGCCCACCGATTCCCACACGTTCGACGGCTGGTACGGCTTGACGCTGGGACCGCCGATTTTATCCACCAGCAGCCCGCCCGACTGAAGCGCAATATCGCGCAACATCTCGGC
>JBDTBI010000410.1:0-4676 GCA_039924215.1 Acidobacteriaceae bacterium | reverse complement strand
GTCTGGCCGACGAGTGGGGCAGCCACGGCGTCACCGTCAATTGCCTCGCTCCCGGCTGGTTCAAGACTGAGCAGAACAAAGTGATGTACGACGATCCCCAATGGGTTGAGAATTTGTGCGACCGCATTCCGCTCAAGCGGCCCGGCGCGTCCGGCGATTTGGACGGAGCCATCGTGTTTCTTGCCTCGGAGGAAAGTCGCTACATGACCGGCCAAACCCTACTCGTGGACGGCGGAATTTCCACCGGGGCCATGCGCGCCATGCCCGCGCAACGCCGTGATGCGGCGCATCCACCGGCACCAGGGAAAGCCGAATAAAAACCTCCGCCACGCGGAACAGGAGACAAAAGACCATGACTCGTTCCAAGCAGCCATTTCTATCGGAAACATTGGATCGCTGGCGTCAGTCTGCAATCAAAATGGCTTCGTTGGCTGTATTGGCCGCTTTAATCCTTGGCCTGACAGCCATGCATGCGCAGACCGCTAGTTCGCATTTCCGGCGGCATAAAGTGTCCTTCGCGAAGCCGCTCACCGTGTATTTTGTGGATGTCGAAGGCGGCCATGCCGCGCTCTACGTCACTCCATCGCACCAGTCGCTGCTGGTCGATACCGGCTGGCCCGACCACAACGGACGCGATGCCGACCGCATCATGGCCGTGGCGAAACAGGCGGGACTAGACCACATCGATTATCTGATGATCACGCATTATCACGAGGATCATGTCGGTGGAGTGCCTAATCTTGTCCAGCGCATTCACATTAACGCGTTCATCGATCATGGGCCGAACCGCGAAACGTCGAACGCGCCCACGCAAGAGGGCTATGGGAAGTATCAGGCGGTGCTGGCGCAACAAATCCATGCCAAGCACATTCTTGCCCGCCCCGGAGAAACCATCCCGCTGGCGGGCCTCACAACCACCATTGTCAGCGCGGACGGCAAAGTGCTTGCCACGCCTCTACCGGGCGCAGGCCAACCCAATCCCTACTGCAAAACCACTCCCACCCGGCCACAGGACCAGACGGAGAATGGCCGCTCCGATGGAATCGTTATGCAGTACGGCAAAACGCACCTCGTCGATCTCGGAGATCTGACCTGGGACAGAGAAATGCAATTGATGTGCCCGATCAACAAGTTGGGCAAGATGGACGTCTACGTCGTCTCCCACCACGGATGGTATCCCAGCAGCAGCCCGGCATTTGTCGACGGCATCGCCCCCCGCATCGCCATTATGGGCAATGGCGAGAACAAGGGCGGCACGCCATCGGTGTGGGACATCATCGAGAAATCGCCGCGCCTCAATGACCTGTGGCAATTGCATTACTCGGCGGAAGGGGGCTCGCAGCACAATGTGGCTCCGGCGAACATTGCAAACCTAAAGGGAGCCAGCATACACAACGGCACCGACGGCAACTATATCCGCCTGCTTGCCTACCCGGACGGCAAACTGGTCGTGTACAACTCGCGCACGAATCAGAGCAAGACGTACCCTCCCGTCCAGTAAGATCTGCGTGCTGAGAAGCGTTCGGTGCAGGCAACCATCAATGCCAGGGAACAGGTTGGGTTCTTCGCCGCCGCTTGCATCTCGGCTCGAAATCCGGGATACTGGAAGTTCAGGATTAGGGACGAATTTCGTCTGCGCAGACTGGCTCTGCCTTCTCTCCTGCTATTAGAAAGGACAATATACCCTGTGTTGATGATCCGTCTTTCGCGCGTGGGCGCACCGAAGAAGCCGTATTACCGTGTAGTTGTGATTGAGAAGGACCGCGCCCGCGATGGGCGTTCGATTGAAGTGGTTGGAACCTACAATCCTCGCACCAATCCGGCAACCGTTCAGTTGAAGCAAGATCGTATTGATTACTGGGCCAGCAAGGGTGCCCAGCTTTCCGATCGTGTCAGTAAGCTCGTTAAGACAGCTGCCTCTCCGGTTCCCGCTCCAGCAACGGCCTAGAACCGCTTCCCGCAAGTACTTTCGGCGGCGTTATTACAATCCGCTTTTTTTGAGAGCGCGGCCCCAGGGCTGCGCTCTTTCGCGTCCGGCGCAATAGCATTTCGCCCCTCGCCGCAACGGGATTCTGCCCGGAATTCGCAATCCTGGAATTGAGTTACCCAAGGCTTCAGCCCGACGGTAACCTAAACGGGTACTAAAGAGTAAACCATAAATTTGCAGACAATCGCCCCGCTATCAGGTATAAACGCATTGAGAATCGAAGCTTGAATACACGGGGTTAAAGCATGTCAGAGATTCCTACGGAGCCATCAGCAGTTGAGTTGATATTGGCGATTGCGCGTTCGCTCGTGGACCAGCCGGAGGCAGTCTTGGTGAACGAAACCTCGAACGACGCTGGAACCGTTCTGCGCCTCCGGGTCGATCCGTCAGATGTTGGCAAGGTGATTGGCAAGCAGGGCCGAACGGCGCGATCGCTGCGAACCATTCTGGGAGCGGTCAGCGTCAAGCTGCATCATCGCTACAGTCTGGAGATCATTGAGGAATCGAAGCCAGAGGCAACGCCGCACTAAATCCCAGTTCAACCAATTCCAGTCAGTCGATCCCAGGTTCTCTCGAACCTCGTACGAGCATGCGTGAAACAATAGCGCAGTGACGGATATAAAACCATTGCCGAGTCAATCCTGGGTGACTGTGGCTCGATTGATTCGCCCACAAGGCCGGCGCGGCGAGGTGCTGGCCGAAATCCTCACCGATTTCCCGGAGCGGTTTCGAGACACCCGCAATGCATTCTTGATGCGGGAAAAGAAGCTACCACCGGAGCCAGTCATTCTTGAACAATCCTGGTTGCACAAAGGCAAAGTGGTTCTGAAATTCGCCCAGGTGGACTCCATCTCCGCCGCCGAGATGCTCCGCGGAGCGGAAGTCGTCGTTCCGGCTGCCGAGCGTGTGGCCTTAGAGCCGGATGCTTTTTACATCAGCGATCTGCTCGGCTGTGAGGTGGTGGATGTGCATCCGCCCGATCACCGCAGTATCGGGACTGTTCGCGATGTACTCCAACAGCCGGAGACAGTGGACATGTTAGCTGTAGAAACTCCGGATGGCCGCGAATACTCCATCCCGTTTGCGAAGGCATATCTCGTGCAAATTGATGTTGCCGGACGGCGTCTGGAGATGGATCTGCCGCCGGGCTTGCTCGACGTGAACGTACCGCCGAGTGAAGAAGAGCGACGCACGCGGCAGGCTGAATCGGAGCCCGAGAGCTAGCTGCGCAACTTTTCGAGGGCGTCCGACTCGGCCGTCTGGAAGAAGCATGCCATCCCCGTCTTTCGGCGTTGTTAAATAAACGAAACTCATGAACACATGTCCCATTCGTCCTATCATGAAGGATGAATCTTGACCTTTTCTGAGTGGGAGTCGCATGCCGCAAACAACCAGAAGACAATTCCTCGCCCTCTGCGCCACCGCCATGGCCTCATCCTGCCTCGGGCCGGCCCTGGCCCGTGCCGACCGTACCTCCGGTCCCCACATTCAGTTCCCAACCGAGCCCCATGAACGGATTGCCGTTTCGTCCTATCCCTTTCGGAACTTCATGTCGGGGCAAACCAACGGCGGACGCTCCGTCGATTTGAAAGATTTTCCCGCACTGGTCGTCGAGCGCTTTCAGATCCACAAAATAGAGCCGTGGAGCAAGCATTTCACCTCCGTGGATCCAAAGTATCTGGAAGAGCTTCGGATGGCGCTGGACAAGGCGAAATCGACCGTCGTAAACATTCCAGTCGATAGCGACCTGAACCCCTTTGCGGCCAACGGTTCGGAACGCGAACGAGGGATCGCATTCAACAAGAAGTGGGTGGATGTGGCCGTAGCGATCGGCTCACCGAGCATACGTCCCGGTCTTGGGCACGCGAGAGACCCAGAAACCAGCCTCGAACGCGTCGCCGAAAGTACGGCAAGACTGGTGGAATATGCCTCAACTAAAAATATTGTTGTCACTCTGGAGAACGACAGCATTAAAAGCTCCGATCCATTCTTTGTTGTGAAAGTAATCCAGAAGGTGAATAGTCCCTGGTTGCGTGCCTTGCCCGACTTCGGCAATACTCTTGCGGCTACAGCCCCTGACTATGCGTATCGCGGTCTCGATGCTATGTTCCAGCACGCGTATTGCATTACGCATGTAAAGTCCTCCGAGACCAACGGGAAGGGAATCACCGTACATGTGGACATGGCGAAGGCATTTGGCATTCTAAAACGGAACAACTACAAAGGGTATTGCTCCATGGAGTGGGACGATCGGGGCGACCCATTTGTGGAGACTGAAAAGCTGATCAAAACGACTCTGCGCTACCTCTAAAAGAGAAGATGGCAACAGGTCCAAGTGTTGCTGAGATGCGGCTGATCTTGTCTGACATGCTCGCTCTTTTGCCGCGCCCGCTCGTATCATCTGAAAGGAAAACTCTATGGCCCGCACAGCGTCCACCATGCTTCCGCGGGGTACACAGGCGCCGGGATTCTCCCTGCCGGATGTCGTCTCGGGCAAGACCGTATCGCTGAACGATGCTGCTGGACCGCACGGCTTGCTGGTGATGTTTCTCTGCACGCACTGCCCCTTCGTTCAGCATGTGAACCACGAACTGGCCCGCCTGGGAGAGGACTACGCTGGCCGCGGCCTCGGGATTGTAGCGATTGGCAGCAATGATGCCGTCGCGTATCACGACGATGCTCCCGATGG
>JBDTBI010000409.1:0-11920 GCA_039924215.1 Acidobacteriaceae bacterium | reverse complement strand
AAGGCCAGCGAGATTACTTTTGCTCCGCACTTGTTACCGATTCCGCGGGGAATTTTTTCAACTGTCTATATGAATTTGCTGGAAACAACGACGGCAGATGAGATCGACGCATGTTTCCGAAACTTTTATGCGAACTCTCCTCTGGTGCGATGGTCTGGCACGCGGCTGCCAGAAATTCAATATTGCGTCCGGACCAGTTATTGCGATCTCGGCTTTGCGCTGGCGCGTGACGGAAAAAGGCTCATTGTGGTTTCCTGTCTGGACAACCTGCTGAAAGGCGCGTCCAGCCAGGCGGTGCAGAACATGAACCTGCTTTTCGGCTGGCCAGAGCAGGAAGGACTCGCATGAAATTTGTTATTAAGCTTGGCGGCACATCACTCGAGGACCCGGCCACACTCCGCGGCAGTACCCAGGCGATTGTCGACCTGGTACGAAATGGCCACCAGGTAGCCGTGGTTCATGGCGGCGGAGCGGCGCTTACGCGCACTCTGGCACAAATGGGCAAACAAAGTGAATTTATCGCCGGCCTGCGGGTCACCGACGCGGAAACGCGGGACGCCGCTTTGATGGTGCTCGCCGGACGGGTTAATAAGCAGTTGGTGGCTGCAATCGGCAAGCATGGCCAGGCAGCTGTCGGACTTTCAGGCGGTGACGGACTTGTGTTCCGCGCACGGAAAAAACGCACGGCACCTGACCTCGGTTTCGTCGGAGAAATTGCCTCGTCTGACCCGCGCTGGCTGCTTGCCATCTGGCAGATGTCGGCGATCCCCGTCATTTCCAGCGTGGCGCTTGGCTTTGACGGTGAATACTATAACGTGAACGCCGACGAAATGGCTGCTGCCTGCGCGATGACGTGCCATGCCGATGTGCTGGTATTTTTAACCGATGTTCCGGGCGTGCGGGGAGCCGATGGCGAAGTCATGCGTTGGCTGACACTGAAACAGATTCCGGAATTGACTCGCAACTCCGTAGTCAGCGGAGGTATGCTGCCGAAATTAGGCGCCTGTCGCGAAGCGCTGCTGGGCGGAGTGCAGCGGGTACGAATTCTCCCCGCCGACTCGGCTGCGCTATTGCCAGATATTTGCTCGGCGCGGACCCCACAAGGCACGGAGGTGATGGTGGCATGAAGCTGGAAGACATACACGCGGCGGAAGACAAGCTGCTGGTCAAAACCTATGAACGCACTCCCATTTGTTTTGTTCGCGGAAAAGGTGTGCACCTGTTTGATGAAAACGGGAATGCCTATCTCGACCTGCTGAGCGGCATTGGAGTGAATGCGCTGGGTTATTCGCATCCCGCCATTCAGTCCGCGATCGACGAGCAGAGTCGAAAGCTCCTGCATATCTCGAACCTCTTCTTTCATTCGGGTCAGGCCGAGCTTGCATTGCGCCTGACGGAAATGACGGGACTCGACCGCGCATTTTTCTGCAATAGCGGCACGGAAGCGTGGGAGGCGGCGCTGAAGCTGGCGCGCGCCTACGCTACATTACGCCGGTCGGAAGGCCATCATCTGGGTACGAAAATTCTCGCGCTGGAACACAGCTTCCATGGCCGCAGCATGGGTGCGGTCTCAACGACGCACAAATTAAAATACCGCGAGCCCTACGAGCCTCTGGTACCCGGTGTCGAGTTCGTGCGGTTCGATGACATCGCCGATCTGGAAGCAAAATTCTCGAATGAAGTCTGCGCCGTCTGTCTGGAGGCAGTCCAGGGAGAAGGCGGCATCCATCCTGTATCGAAGGAATTCTTCGCCGCGGCGAGAGAGCTGACCAGCCAGAGCGGAGCGCTGCTGCTGGCGGATGAAATTCAGAGCGGGATGGGCCGCACCGGGGAATGGTGCGCCTATCAGCATTACGGCATCCTGCCGGATGTTACAACACTGGCCAAACCACTGGGCGGCGGAATTCCCATTGGCGCCATGCTGTGCACGGACGAGGCTGCGCGCGCGATTACCCCCGGAATGCATGGAACTACGTTTGGAGGTGGCCCGCTTGCCTGCGCCGTGGCAATTGCGGTCATCGACACCATGCGTCGCGAGAACCTGCTGGATCACGTGCGGCAGACGGGAAAATATTTTGTCGAACAACTGGAAGTATTGGCTGGGGCGCATTCTTCGATTATCGATGTGCGGGGAAAGGGACTGATGCTGGGAATTGAGCTATCGAATGCCGAGTTGGCGAAACACGCAGCGGCAGCGATGCTGGAGCGTCGCATCCTGATCAATCGGACCAGCGAGACGGTGCTGCGGTTTTTACCTCCCTACATTATCGAACGCCAACATATCGACGAGGCCGTACAAGCGTTGGATGCAATCCTGGCTAACGCTCCGGATGCTTCGCCCGCTTCCTCAGCCGTGCAAGGAGCCCGCGCATAATGACAAAATCCTACGCATTGAGACCGCCTGCCGCTGGGTCCGACGCGTCCACCTCCACGTCCCAGTTGCCGAATCCATTGGCGGGGCGGGATCTTTGTTCGATCTGCGATTTGAACGCCGCGGATGTACGGCTGATTCTCGATACGGCGCATGCCGTGAAAGCGCATCCGGAACTGTACCGGCAGACCCTTGACGCCAAGCAACTCGTGATGATTTTCGAGAAAGATTCCTTGCGCACCCGACTAACGTTTGAGACGGGCATCAACACCCTCGGTGGCTGTCCCATCTTCATCGATCAAAAGGCTTCACGATTGGGCGCACGGGAAACACTTGCCGATGTGGCTCACAATCTGGAGCGCTGGACCGATGTGATTGTGCTGCGTACTTACAGCCACCAAACAATCACCGAAATGGCGAAATACGCGCGCGTTCCGGTTGTGAATGCATTGAGCGATATCGAACATCCATGTCAGGCCCTGGCGGATATCTTTACGCTGGAAGAGCGCTTTGGCGAGCTTCGCGGGCTGCGGCTGGCCTATGTTGGCGATGGCAATAACGTCGCCCATTCGCTACTGCTGACAGCGGTACTGACGGGCATGAACATTACCCTTGCCACTCCCGACGGCTATGGTCCAAAACCAGAATTTCTGAAAGCGGCGGAAGTCCTGGCCGCGACCGCCGACAGTCCTGCTGGTACCGTAACGTGCGTGACCGATCCCAGCGAAGCTGTTTCCGGCGCCGACGCCATCTACACCGATCAGTGGACCAGCATGGGGCAGGAAAGCGAAGCAGCTCTCCGGCAGTCAATCTTTGCTCCCTATCAGGTCAACAGCAAAATGATGTCGCTGGCCGCGCCGCACGCCGTCTTCATGCACTGCCTCCCCGCGCGCCGCGGGAATGAGGTGACGGATGAAGTGATGGATAGCGCGCAGTCGATCGTTTTCGATGAGGCGGAAAATCGCATGCATGTGCAAAAAGCGATTCTGCTGCTGCTGCTCGACGGCATTCGAAATGCTGTGCCCCTTGGGCAAAGTTAAAGAACGCTCAGCCTTTTAACCGCAATCCGCGTAAGCGTTCGACGCTGCCACAATTTTAGGAAGATCTGAAAGAAGGAGTTTTACATGGCAAAGAAAGTTGTGCTGGCATATTCCGGTGGACTGGACACGTCCATCATCATTCCCTGGTTGAACGAAAACTACGGCATGGACGTAATCGCCATGATCGCCGATGTTGGCCAGGGAGAAGATCTGGATGCAGTCAAGGCGAAGGCCTATGCCACCGGCGCAAAAAAAGCGGTGGTGCTGGATCTGCGGGAAGAATTTCTGACCGACTACGTTTTCCCAACAGTGCGCGCAGGTGCCGTGTATGAGGACAAATATCTCCTTGGCACATCGATGGCGCGTCCGGTCATCGCCAAACATCAGGTGGAAGTCGCATTGGCCGAGGGCGCGGAAGCCGTCTCCCATGGATCGACTGGAAAAGGCAACGACCAAGTGCGTTTTGAGCATGCCTATCAGGCTCTAGCACCAGAGTTGGCCATCATCGCGCCGTGGCGCGAGTGGAACTTGAAATCCCGTGAGGATTGCCTGGACTATGCCGAAGCCCATGGCATCCAGGTGGAACAGAGCCGCGTGAAGATTCATTCCCGCGACCGCAATTTGTGGCACATCAGTCACGAAGGGGGCGAGCTGGAAGATGCCGGCAGTACGGCTCTTGACAGCACCTGGGTGTGGACGTGCTCGCCACAAGAGGCGCCGGACCGCACAGAGACCGTTGAGATTGGATTTGAGCAAGGCACTCCCGTATCGGTGAACGGAAAGCGTCTCGGCCCGATACAGCTAGTTGAGTTGCTGAATGAAATCGCTGCGCGCAATGCGGTGGGTCGCATTGATCTGATGGAAAATCGCTTCGTCGGTATCAAAAGCCGGGGTATTTATGAAACACCGGGCGGCACACTGATCATGGCCGCGCATCGTGAACTGGAAGCGATGACGCTGGAACGCGAAGTAAAGCACTATAAACAGCAGGTTGCACTGAAGTATGCCGAACTGGTCTATTACGGTTTGTGGTTTACTCCGCTGAGGGAAGCGCTGGACAGCTTTGTGGAGACAACCCAAAAAAGCGTGACTGGCACCGTAAAGTTGGCGCTTTATAAAGGCAATATAAGCATTGCCGGACGCGCCAGCGAGTTTGCGCTCTACTCGCCGGAGCTTTCGTCCTTCACCATGGGGGCAAGCTACGACCAGAAGGATGCGGCGGGCTTCATTCGCATTCTTGGATTGCCCGCGCGCACTTTGAACCACTTAAAGAAGCGGCAGCAGGAGACCGTTCGGTGAAAATGTGGTCGGGCAGATTTCGTGAGCCACTCGATACAATTTTCGATGGCTGGCAACGCTCGTTTCGCTTTGACTGGCGCCTCATTCCATACGAAGTGGCCGCCAGCAAGGCGCATGCGCGTGCGTTGGAAAAATTGCGCGTACTCACAGAAGACGAGTTACTCTCCATTCAAAACGGGCTCGATGGTATTCTCGCGGATTTCGAATCCAGAGAATCGGACAGCGCTGGAAATCCGGAGTTGGCTGCCCACCCTGTCGATCGGCAGCCCGATGCAGAAGATGTCCACCACTTCGTCGAATTGGAGTTGAAGGTACGCATCGGCAATACCGCATTGAAGCTGCATACTGGTCGCAGCCGGAATGAGCAGATTGCCACCGACCTGCGACTCTACATACGCGATGCTATCGCTACGTTGCAGGCCGACCTGCATCTGTGGGTGCAGGCTTTTCTGGCCCAGGCAAGCGCTGCCGGCGAAGCCGCCATGCCAGCCTATACCCACATGCAGCGCGCGGAACCCGTGTTGGTTGCCCATTGGATGCTGGCCTACGGCTCCATGCTGCAGCGGGACCATTCGCGACTGGAAGATTGCGCCATACGTCTGAATGTTTGCCCGCTTGGCTCGGGGGCGGTTGCTGGCGCAACCCTGCCGCTCGATCGCGCGATGATTGCGCGAGAACTAGGCTTTGATGCGCCAACGGCAAACAGCATGGACGCCACCAGCGACCGTGATTTTGCTTTGGAATACTTGCAGGCCCTGGCTCAGATTGCGCTGCACGTCAGCCGCTTCGCCGAAGAAATTACGTTGTACGCAACGGCAGAGTTTGGCTTTGTCGATCTGCCAGAGGCGTTCTCGACCGGTTCGAGCGCCATGCCACAGAAGAAAAACCCCGACCTCACCGAACTGGCGCGTGGCAAGTCCGGCCGGATCATCGCGGCTTCCCACGCGCTCGAACTACAACTGAAGGGACTGCCTTTGGCCTACAACAAGGACATGCAGGAACCGCAGGAAGCATTGTTCGCCGCGACAGAAGAGATGCATGCGCTACTTTCTCTACTGGGTCGATTCACGCAGGCGCTTCACTTCCGCACAGAACGGATGCTCGAAGCCTCCACCGCGGGCTTTCTGAATGCCATGGCTGCGGCCACCTATCTTGTGCATAAGGGGGTGGCGTTCCGTACGGCACATGAGATTATCGGCAACGCTGTGCGTCATTGTCTCGGCAAAAGCTGTGAACTGGATAGGCTTATGCTGGAAGAATTACGCCAGTTCAGCCCGGCGTTTGAGCAGGATTTTTTTGCAGCCATCACTCTGGAAGCGACACTCGATTGTCACGATGTCATCGGCGGTACCGCTCGTTCACGCGTTCGTGAGGCCCTAACACGGGCGGAACTGCAGACACCTCGACAGCCTGAATCGGAAGTGACGGCTCCCGCGTCCAATCGTCAGATACGGGATGCAGACACGGTCATTGGTGTTTCTGCATCAGGGAGGAAACATGCGGGCACGTAACGCGCGTTTGCCGGATGCAAACGCGATTAACGGCCTGATTCGAAGCCTGTCGTATGATGGCACGCTACTTCCGCGCAGCCCTGCGGAAATTTACGAGAATATTCGTGATTTTATTGTGGTAGAAACCGCTGCAGGAGAGTTCCTTGGCTGCGGAGCGCTCCATCTCTACGGCCCGCACCTGGCTGAGATACGCTCAATCGCCGTTGACGAAAAATCTAAGAATCATGGTGCCGGTAGTCTTTTGGTGGAAGCGCTTCTTGAAGAAGCGGAGCATCATAGCGTTCCGTGTGTCTGTCTGTTCACCCGCATCCCAGTTTTTTTTCAGCAATTTGGATTTCAGCTGGTAGACCGCACGGGGTTGCCGGACAAGATTTACAAGGATTGTGCGAAGTGCCCCCGACTGAACGCCTGCGACGAGGTCGCCATGGCCCGCGGCAAATTACCGGACACGGCGGTTCTGGGTCCAATACGAGTCAAAGAACATCTGGTTCCATTTCAGATTTAGTGGGGCGCTTGCTGAGCCAAGTGCCCTACGCAGATTGCGAATTTCGATGAAAAAGCGGCTCAGTGTTCCGGGAGCAATTCACCACCCATGGTAAAAGCCATTTCGTTCGCTGAGTTCCACCTCGACTCCAAACAGTTGTCGCAGCCGCTCCGCTGTCAACAATTCGGCCTTCGGCCCATCCGCAACAATCCGCCCGGCCTGCATCATGACAACACGATCGATTTCCGGGAGAATGTCCGAGAGATAGTGCGTAATCAACAGTATCCCGGTTCCCTGCTGGGCAAGCTTGCGCATCGTGCCTCTCAGCTCCCATTGCGCAGCGATATCCAGCCCATTGCTGGGTTCGTCGAGCAGAAGAATCTTTGGCCGATGGACGAGCGCCCTCCCGATCATGATCCGTTTCGCTTCTCCAGCCGACATTTTCCCCACGGGCTTATTACGGAGAGACTCGACATCCAACAAGTGAAGGATTTCCTCCGCTCGCTCCGACATCGCATGAGTCACGTGAAAATGCGGCCACAAAGTAGAACTCGAAAAGAAGCCCGACAGCACGACATCGCGGCCCGTTGTACTAGGAGTGCGCTGGCCCGGAAGCTCCGCGGTCACGACGCCAAGGTAGCGACGCAATTCACTTACGTCCCATCGTTCCCCGCCAAAGATGCGCAGGTACGAGCTCTCCTGCACCAACGGATAACGCTGGCAGGTAAGAGTTTGAATCAGTGTGGATTTTCCCGAGCCGTTTGGCCCCAGAATCGCAATATGTTCCTGTTGCCCCACGCGCAGAGAAATGTCGTGCAGCACGACGGCATCGCCGCGCGCCACAGAAATGTTTCTCATCTCAATAAACAACGATGGATCCAATTCCATTTCCATTATTTATAAGGATACCGGCAATGTCGCATGAAGCCTTCGCACCCCACTCTTTCTCTTTCGCTCACGCACCAGCTGGTTTTCGTTATGGCGCAACGCGAGCAGGTATTAAGCCTAGCGGCAAACTGGATTTTGGCTGTGCTCAGGCCATAGAAGGAACTACGGCGGCATCCGTTTTTACCCGCAATCGCTTGATAGCTGCTCCCCTGGTCGTGGGCCGCAATCATCTGCGCGAATCGGGAGGCCGGGTGCGCCTTGTTGCGGTCAATGCGGGCAATGCGAATTGCGCTACCGGACAGCAAGGCATCGAAGCCTGCCAAACCGTATGCCATGCCGCGGCAAAAGAATTTGGATATTCTCCGGAAGAGATATTCCCTTCTTCAACAGGTATCATCGGTGTTCCTCTCCCGGCGGAAAAACTGGTCGCGGCACTTCCGCAGATGGCCTTACAGTTGGGGGAAACTCCTGCACATATCCAGCAATTTGCCGAAGCGATTCTTACGACCGACAGGTGTGTGAAGATCGCCAGCGCGGAAATCAAAATCGGCGATAAGCAGGTCCGCCTGTTGGGTGTGGCCAAGGGATCGGGCATGATCGCGCCGCAGATGACTCCCCACGCAACTATGCTGGCCTACCTGTTCACAGACGCGAAAGTGACCGCATCCGATTTACAGAAGTTCCTGAACGACGCCATTGAGCCAACCTTCAACTGCATCTCGATCGACGGAGACACCTCGACCAATGACACCGTTCTGTTGCTTGCCAGCGGAGCGAGTGGAGTGTCCGTTCCCGCTTCTGGCAAGGAGCCGCACGTGGCTGCTTTCTCTCGCGCGCTGCTGGAGATATGCGGCTCCCTGGCCCGCCAGATTGTTGCGGACGGCGAAGGTATTGGCCACGTCATTGAGTTGGCTGTCGAAGGTGCGACTTCGGATGCGGACGCGAAATGTATCGCTTCCAGCATCGCTCAGTCATCCCTGGTGAAAACAGCCTTTGCCGGATGCGATCCAAATTGGGGCAGGATTCTGGCTGCCGCCGGTTACTCTGGGGCGTCGATGCATCCTGAAAAAGCATCTATATGGATAGGCGGGTTGACAGTTTGCAAGAATGGTCAGGTAGCACCGGATTTTGACAAGGACAAAGTCCATCTGGCAATGGTGGAACAAACGGTGCAGGTTCGGATGGATCTTGGAATGGGAAAAGGAAAGTGCGATTTCCTGACATGCGATCTGACGGCAGAATACGTTCGAATCAATGCGGAATATTCGACGTAAGACGAGCACAATACGCGAGATCATTTTGTCTGGCCTGACGTAACCAACGGATCGATGTTCGATGCCTGTTTCCGGACCAGCAGAAATAAAAAGCTGTACGTTCGGCGCAATCAGGTGAGCACCCCCGAAAATACTGGGCGTCAAGAAGCGTGCGGCCATCCTAATTTACAGGCTCTTGCACAGCCGCGTGGAAATCGATGCAGTAACTAGATTGCGAAGCTACGAGGCGACGACTCTTTGTTTTGCAGCAGGTTGAGTCGACAATATAGCGCGACACGCTGCGATACAATGACTTATAAAGGGCGAAGTAGAAAAATGGCGACCAAGGTGAATGAGCGAGTCGCGGATGCGGCTTCCCGGAAAAATCACGATACTCCCGATAACCCATTGATCAGTAGCGACAAACTGAAGCAGCTATACAGTACGATGTTGCGTTGTCGTCTGCTGGAAGAGCGGGCACTAAACCTAAAGAAACAGGCAAGGTTCAAGGGCCATTATTACTCCGCCGTCGGCCAGGAGGCGGTGGCCGTCGGCGCAGGCATCGACCTGCGGCCTGAGGATACGGTGGCCCCTTCGCACCGCGACTTTATCCTGAACCTTATCAAGGGCGTCCCGCTAACCGCGATGTTCAGTCAGTTGTATGGGCGCAGCACCAGTCCAGACAAAGGGCGCTCCGCGCCAACCCATGCTGGATACGCATCTCTGAACATCATTACGCCAGCTTCGACGATCGCTGCCCAGGCATGCATTGGAACCGGCATTGCAATGGTCAATCAGATGAAAGGCAACGACAACGTAGTTGTCGCCTTTCACGGAGAAGGCGCGACATCGCTCGGCTTCTGGCATGAAGCGATGAACTTCGCCGGCGTGCGCAATCTGCCCATGGTGTTCGTCTGCCAGAATAACCTCTGGGCGGAATCAGTCTCGGTAAAGCTGCAGACCAAAGTAGAGGATATGAGCATCAAGGCAGTCGCTTATGGCTTTCCAGGAATCACGGTGGACGGGAATGATGTCATCGCCGTGTATCGCGTCGCACAGGAAGCGATTGTGCGCGCTCGGTCGGGCGGCGGTCCTACTTTGATCGAGGCCAAGACGTATCGCTGGTATGGCCACTCTGAAATCGATCCAGCCAAATACCGCGCAACGGAAGAACTGGAGGATTGGAAAGCGAAAGATCCGATTGCAGCGATGGAACGGTACCTGACGGGCAAAAAGCTTTTTTCCGCCGACTGGAAGCAAAAGATTACGTCAGAGTTTCAGAAGGAGCTCGATGCGGCCATCGAGATCGCGGAGAAAGCTTCGCCACCCGAACCCATCGAAGCCCTCGACTATGTCTATTCCTTCGACGTACGGGACCGGGAACTCAATCGCAAAACGTATTCGCCGCAATTTTAGATTTTCAACATTCCTCGAGACGATAAAAGTATGTCGATAACGTATCTGGAAGCAATCAATACTGCGCTCCGCGAGGAAATGGATCGCGATCCGAACGTCTTTATTCTGGGTGAGGATGTGGGCGTCATGGGTGGGGCTTTCGGCGCCACAAAAGGGCTGATCGAACGATTCGGCGCGGACCGAGTCATCGATTCTCCGCTGGCGGAAGGCATCATTGTCAGCGCCTCCATTGGCGCCGCGATGGCGGGCATGCGACCGGTCGCAGAAATTCAGTTCGTCGACTTTATTACCCCTGCGATGGATGCGATCACGCAACAGGCAGCCAAGCTGCGGTATCGCTCCGGAGGATCGCAGAGCTGTCCGTTGACGATTCGTATCTGCTATGGCGGCGGCACAGGCGGGGGTTTGTATCATAGCCAGACGAATACCACATGGTTTGCGCACGAACCCGGTTTAATGGTCGTCGCACCGGCCACGGCCAGTGATGCCAAGGGAATGTTGAAAGCCAGTATCCGCCAGGATGATCCTGTTCTCTATTTTGAACATAAAAAGCTGTATCGTCTGCCTGCGGTGAAGGAAGACGTGCCGGAAGGCGTAGACAACCTTGCAGATTTGTTCCATTGTGCGATTAGACGCCCTGGGGAAGACGTCACCCTTGTGACCTATGGCTACATGCTGCAACTAGCCCTGCAGGCAGCGGAGAAAGTTTCTGAAGAAAATGGCGCCAGCGTAGAAGTGATCGACCTACGTGTGTTGAATCCGCTCGATCACGAAACGATCCTCGAGTCTGTATCGAGAACGGGCCGCCTCTGCATCGTGCAGGAAGATCATCGCACGCTTGGCATTGGCTCTGAGATTGCTGCAACGGTTGCCGAACGTGCATTTGATTGTCTGGACGCACCGATCGTGCGGGTAGCTGCCCCGGACGTTCCGGCGATTCCCGCAGCTGAAACGCTGGAGCATTTCTATATGCCCAATGTAGACAAAATTGTCGATGCGCTGCACAGGGTTTTGCAATATTAGACTTTTTATGTTGCCACCGCTTGATAACAAATTAAAAAAACGTAGGATAGATCGTCGTTGGCTCAAAAAACGCCGTGGCGATCCGTATTATCAAATCGCCAGGTAAGGATGCTGCCCGATTGAAAGACCAGCGTGTTACACGCCGCGATTTGATACGTCGAGTGGGAGCATCCGCAGCCGCCGGGCTGGCGATGGGTCTACCCGGAGTCGCACAGACACATGTACCACCCACACAGCAGCAAACCCCAACTCCGTCAGAGGAAAAAACGCCGAAATCCGAAAGCGAAGTTGCAAAAAAGTATCCTCATTTCCCTGGGACATTCATCAATCGTCCACTCACGCAGATTTCCACTGCCGTGGACACGCTGCTGGACGACATGGAAGGGCGCGGTGCCGCCTATTTCTATGACCAGGCGCACCCGCAAACCGGCCTCGTCCGAGATCACGCGCCTGTTGTGGGACTTTCTACCAGCCGTGTGGCAAGCATTGCAGCCACTGGCTTTGGGCTGAGCGCGTTATGCATCGCAGCCCATCGCAACTACCTGTCGCCGTCCTTATGCGAACGCCGGGTAGAGACCACACTGGCTTTTCTGTTGGAACGCTGCCCGCATGTGCATGGATTTCTTTATCATTTT
>JBDTBI010000408.1:0-4709 GCA_039924215.1 Acidobacteriaceae bacterium | reverse complement strand
TATCTGGGCAAGGAGACGGTCCAGAATCTTTTGGTGTTTCGCTTTGCCAATGGGATTTTTGAGCCCATCTGGAACCGCAATTTTATCGATCACGTGCAGATTACCGCGGCAGAGAGCATTGGGATTGAAGGCCGCGGCCCTTTCTATGAAAAGGCGGGGGCGTTGCGGGACGTGGTGCAGAACCATGTGATGGAACTGCTTGCTTTTGTGGCGATGGAACCGCCTATATCGTTTCTAGCCGCTCCTATCCGCCTGGAACGGGTGAAGGTATGGAAGGCGGTCCAGCCGATCCGTCTGGAAGATACAGTGCGCGGGCAGTATGGGCCTGGAACGATCACGGGCAAACAAGTCGCAGGCTATCGCCAGGAGAACCGCGTCGATCCAAACTCCGAAACGGAGACATTTACGGCACTGCGCCTGAAGATTGAGAACTGGCGATGGGCCGGCGTTCCTTTTTACCTGCGCGCGGGCAAGCGCCTGGCCAAAAGGTTCACCGAGATTACGATTCAGTTCAAACAACCACCAACTCTGCTGTTCAAGGACAACATTGGCGCGGATAAATGCGGCCAAATCCTGCCCAACATTATCTCCATGCGGATTCAGCCGAATGAAGGTATTTCGCTGCGGTTCGCCGCCAAGGTGCCGGGTCCAACCATGCAGAGCTGCCCTGTGAATATGGACTTCGATTACGCGGCGGCCTTCGGCGTGTCTTCCGCCAATGGTTATGAGCGCCTGCTGCTGGATGCCATGTTGGGGGATGCCACCTTGTTTGCGCACCGCGATGGCGTGGAGGCAACCTGGGCCCTGATGACTCCGATTCTGGAGGAATGGGCAGCCAATCCGCCGAAGGATTTCCCGAATTATGCAGCGGGGAGTTGGGGCCCGGCGGCTTCCGATGCCTTGCTCGCCCGGGATGGGCGGCACTGGCGGCAGCAGTAGAGTTGAATCCACAGACTAAATAGAGGACAATCGCGTACTGGCAGACGATATCAACATGTATGCCAAAAATGTATGCCAAAAACGATTGAAGTACACTTCTGGAACCGATAAATGGTATCAATATACGTATGCCAAAAACGATTAACGTGCACTACAGGGTAGAAGAGGACATCGAGGCCATGAGCCTGACTGCCGCCGAATGGATTACCTCGGCAGTGGAATCAGCGATTCGAACGCGCGGGGTCGCGCGAATCGCAATCTCTGGAGGCAATACTCCCAAGCGGGCGTTCGAGTTGCTGGCAGACCCTGCACATCCATTTTTGAAACGTATCGACTGGTCGTGCCTTCTGATTTTCTGGGTAGATGAGCGGTGCGTTCCACCGAACAGCCCAGATTCCAACTATCATCTGACGCATGCAACACTGTTGTCGAAGGTTCCACTTCCAGAGGAGAATGTCGTCCGCATGGAAGGGGAACTCGAGCCCGAGGAGGCTGCGGCACGCTATGAATCTGCGCTGCGTAACCGCTTTCGCCTGGAGGGAGCGGAGTTGCCGCGTTTCGATCTGATCCTTCTGGGGCTGGGAGATAACGGTCACACCGCCTCCTTATTTCCGAACTCCACCGCACTGGATTCGATGATGCGTCTGGCGGTCGCAGTTGACGTGGAAGCTAAAAATCCATGGAGGGTGACACTGACATGGCCGGTCATCAATCATGCTGATACAGTTTTCTTTTTGGTCCAGGGCGCTTCCAAAGCTGATGTTGTGAACCAAGTCCTGTTGGGGCCGTATCAACCGGCGACGTTGCCTGCGCAACTGATCCGTCCGGAAAGTGGTGAGTTGAGCCTGTTGCTGGATCGGGCTGCGGCGGCGGAACTACCCCCGCCGGCCGCGAATGGAACTGGTCTGTTGGAGGTGAGTCGATGATCCTTGCCGGCGATGTAGGCGGTACCAAAGTTCATCTGGCGCTCTATCGTTTCCAGCGAGGCTCGTTGGAGCATGTCCGCGACGAAAAATTTCATGCGAAAGACTACCCGGATATTCAATCCGTTGTGCGTGAATTTCTAGGGTCAAAAAAGCAGGCTTCCGCCGAGATCGCAGCCGCCTGCTTCGGCGTGCCAGGACCGGTCAACAAGAATGTAATTCAACTGACAAATCTTCCCTGGACGCTGAATACCCGGGCGCTTGAGCGTGACCTGAACATTGAACACCTGTTTCTGATTAACGATCTCGAAGCCAATGGCTACGGGATTCCTGAGTTGTCTCCGGACCAGATCTTCACGCTCAGCGCGGGCGATAGCAGCCAGGTGGGCAATCGCGGATTGATCGCCGCGGGTACCGGATTAGGCGAAGGGATTCTGATCTGGAATGGGAGGACGCACGTTCCGATGGGGTCGGAAGGCGGCCATGCGGATTTTGGCCCTCGCAACGACCTTGAGATTGAACTGCTGCAATATTTGCGCATCGACCCCGCATCGAAGGACCATGTGAGCTGGGAGCGGGTCTGCTCCGGCATTGGGATCAAAAACATTTATTCCTTTCTCCGCGACAAGAAGGGCATGAACGAATCCTCAACCTTGCGGCAGCGCATGCAGGAGGAGGACCCAAACGCGGTGATTGGCGAACTGGGTACCTCTGGAGCGGACGAGTTATGCGCCAGAACGCTGGATATTTTTGTTTCCGTCTATGGCGCGGAAGCGGGGAACCTGGCATTGAAGGTGCTGTCCCATGGAGGAATGTATGTGGGCGGCGGCATCGCGCCGAAGATCCTGAAAAAGATGCAGGACGGCACGTTTATGCAGGCATTCTGCGACAAAGGGCGTATGCACGATCTGGTTTCCACCATGCCGGTGCGGATCATTCTGGAAAGCCGTGCCGCATTGATGGGAGCGGCCGCCTATGCGGAAATGCATTGTGCGGAAATCACCGGACATTCCGAGCGCGCAGCGTCGATACGGTGCGCGTCGTAGGTCGTGGGCTTTATCGATAACGGTTGTTTTCGGTGGAAACAAGAATGCGCAAAGGGGGAGGAAATCGTTCTGATGAGACTCCTGCCCAGGATGGTCGCAGCACTGATCTTGCTACTGCTTGCCGGTTCTCCGGCGGCGTTTGCGCACGCCACTTTGGTGCGTTCCACACCCGCCGATCAGGCGATTGTGCATAGCCATGAGATCGACATGGCGCTCGAATACAACTCGCGAATTGAGGCCAGCCGCTGTACGGTGACGCTGACCGATTCTGCCGGAAAAAAAGTCCCGCTTCAGATGGAACACAGCGTCAAGCCGTCGGAGTTGAAGGCCGTGGTTCGCAACTTGAAAGACGGACCGTATCAAATCCACTGGCAAGTACTGGCCAGCGACGGGCACATTACCCGCGGCGACGTTGCCTTTACCGTTTCGGCCCAGTTAGGATACAAACCATTCCGCCAGTGACCGGCCCCCGAGGAAGAATCCATTGTTTTGGTTTTTGCGAGATTATCCGCTAGCCGCTGTCCTTCTTCGTGCCGCCACACTGGCGTTCAATTCGCTGCTGATCGGCGGCATCGTGTTTTGCGCCGCCGTCGCTTCGCGCTCTTCTTCCACTTCGGTTCTAGATAGAAAATTCTCTTCACGAGCACTCCGAGTCCTGAGGGTGGCAGCATTTGGCCTCGGCGTGACGCAAATTCTTTTTATCGCGCTCGACAGCGCGATGCTGATGAGCACCGGAGGCTTGCACCTGGCCGACTTGTATACGGCGAGCTATTTTTTGGCCGGGGGGTTGATGGTTTGTACAGCGGCGACGTTTTTGTTGTTGAGCCGCTTCGTGCTTCCGGCACGCCCCCGATGGCTGCTGTTTGTGATTCCGCTTCTGCTCGGGACGGTGTGGACAAGCCATGCAGCGTCGCGCCTGGAAGATCAAGTGCCACTGATCGTTCTGACCGGACTGCATCAACTTGCGGCCGCGGTGTGGGTTGGCGGTATGCCGTATCTTTGGCTGCTGCTTGCTGCGCAGGGAACATCCGACACGGCCGGAGGCAACAGCCGCAACAACGATGCGATGGCGCAGCCGGTCATTCGCACGGTGCGACGTTACTCCGCTACCGCGGGGGTGAGCGCGGCGATTCTGGTGGGTGCGGGCCTTACCATGGCGAAAATGTACACGGAGTCGTGGAGCGCTGTGTATGGAACGGCGTATGGGGTGGTGCTGATCGCCAAGTCGACCCTGCTGGGGGGGCTGTTACTGTTGGGCGGAAGCAATTTTCTGCTGATTCGCAAAGGCCGGCTGCATTTGCCATCGTCGCTGTTACGAATTGGACGATTTTCGGAAGTGGAGATTGGAATTGGCTTCACGATTATCCTGGCGGCTGCATCGTTGACGGCACAACCGCCCGGAGTGGATCTGGTATCGAATCGTCTGACGCTACCGGAGATTGCCGCGCGGATGACGCCGCAGTGGCCGCGCTTCCATACGCCTCCTGTGCGCGCGCTACCCGCAGTTCAGCCCATGGGGAAGGCAATCCGCCAGTACGCCTTATTGCCCGATGATGCGAGCAGCGCGAATAACAAAATTGAACAAGCATGGTCGGAATATAACCATCACTGGGCCGGAATCGTTGTCCTGCTGGCGGGGTTGCTGGCGATTCTGGGGCGATGGGATCGAGCCACGTGGGCGCGCCACTGGCCGCTGGCGTTCCTTGGGCTGGCTGTGTTTCTGTTTCTACGCGCCGATCCGGAGGCGTGGCCGCTGGGACCGCGCGGCTTTTGGGACAGTTTCTACAATCCAGAAGATCTG
>JBDTBI010000407.1:0-2908 GCA_039924215.1 Acidobacteriaceae bacterium | reverse complement strand
TACCCACCAGCGCTGCGAAAGAGCCCACTTGATACGAGCGCGTAAATTCTTTGCGAAATTCCGGATCGGACGCCAGATGCAGCAACAGATACGTATTGATACTCGACCCGGCGAACACGCCCACATTGCCCGCCACCCGCGATGCATCGTACCCGGCGTCTTCCATCGCCTCCCACGCGCATTCCATCAGCACGCGCTGCTGCGGGTCAGTCAGTTCCGCTTCACGCGGCAAAATATGAAAAAATTCGGCATCGAATTGATCGACGTTCTCGAGCAATGCTCGCGCCGCAACATACTTTCCCTGGCTCCGTTGTTCCGCCGTCAGCCCGTCTTCCAGGTCCTGCTCCGGAATACGACGAACGGATTCGCGGCCCGCGCACAGATTCCGCCAGAACTGCTCCACATTTTCCGCGCCCGGAAAACGTCCCGCAATCCCAATGATGGCTACCGCATTTTGCAGGCGATCATTCATCGGCGTCCATCCTCTATGGCTGTGTTCTGCGGTGCAGTTCTCACTGCATGCATCGCCGGTCGCCTTGCCAACATCGCGGCACGCTGGCGTTGACCGCGCAGTTCTGCGGTCTGCACCGGTTCCTTGCTGGGTCCGCCGGCCACAAGCCGCGCAGCCAGCGTGCTCGGTGTGGGAAACGCAAACATATCCACCAGGGACGGCACGGAGGCAAATTGCACTTTGAGTCGGACATGCATCTCGATCAGAAGCAGCGATGTGCCGCCAAGATCGAAGAAATTTTCATCGGCACCGACAGCAGCACGGCCCAGCAGCTTGGCCCACATTTGCTGAAGGTCCAGCGTGGTCGCGGTTTCATCCAGAGCATGCACCGCCGCTTCGCTGGCCGCATTCTCTGCCTGAACCGCGGGAGTCGAATGCCCCAACGCATGCAGCCTCGTTTCGCAAATTCGCTGTAGTGCGCTTCGATCCAGCTTGCCGTTCGCGTTGATGGGAAGCTTGTCCAGAAACAACCACTCTTGCGGGATCGATGCACGCGAGAGCCGAGCCTGCAGCCACGCACGCAACGTAGCTTCAGCATCCTGTACAGGATTTGTGGAAGCTACGCAGGCAACCATCCGTTTTTCTCCAGACGGAATCGTCAGCACGACTACCGCGGCATCGGCCACCAGCGGCGAAGCAGAAAGCGCCATCTCAATCGCCGCCAGTTCCACCCGATGTCCGGCAATCTTGATCTGGCGGTCCATTCTGCCCAGGAACTCAATCGATCCATCATGCCGCTGGCGCGCGCGGTCTCCGGTCAAATACAGCATCGCACCGGGCTTTGTTGAAAATGCATCCGCAACAAATCGTTCCGCCGTGGCTTCCGGCCGTCCTAGATATCCGAGCGCCACGCCTGCCCCTCCGGCGGCCAACTCTCCCTCTTGCCCGACAGGAAGCTCTTTCCGGTCTGCGTCGAGAATATAAACGGTCGTGTGCGCAATGGCCGATCCAATCGGTAACGTGCCATCCGCGCGATAGTCCGGCGGCACGCAATAGCAGCACGTAAACGTGGTATTTTCCGTGGGGCCGTACCCATTGACCATATGCAGCGTGGGGTACAGTTCCCGCACGCGTTCCACATACCGCGGAGAGATCACATCGCCCCCAAACAACAGCTGGCGCAGCGGAGCAAATAGCTCTGGCGCGTGTTCCGCTGCAAGATGAAACATGGCAGCGGTCAACCACAGCGTGGTCACGCCCTGTTCCAGAAGGATCCGAGCATAGTCGTCAAGACCCAGGGATTTGTCCGGCGCAAGAACCAGCCGCGACCCATGCAGCAAACTACCCCATAGCTCCAGCGTTGAAGCATCAAAGGAAAGCGGCGAATGCAACAAAAATGTCTCGTCCGGCCCAAAGTGGATGAATTCCTGATCGACGACCAGTCGCGCGACAGCGCGGTGAGGAACCACCACTCCCTTCGGAATTCCCGTCGAACCGGAAGTAAACATCACGTACAGCGGACTGTTCCCGCCGATGGTAAGCTCCGGAATCTCGGCCAGACGCGTACCGCTTGGACGGGAAACGTCTTCCAGAGAAAGAACAGAACATCCCTCCCATACGGAGGGAGAGACGGACTCGGAAGCCTTCGCATCAGCGATCCAGGCGCGCACTCCACTCGATTTTCCGATTTCCTCTAAAACCTGAGCAGAAAATTCAGCCGTGTCGATTGGCATGTAGCACCCGCCCGCCATCACAATCCCCAGGATTGCGGCCACATGGGCGGCAGATCGACGACTCGTGATGCCTACCACGTCTCCAGAGTCGATGCCCCGTGCCACCAGACGGGCACGAAAAGCGTCCGCAAAATTCCATAATTCTGCGTAGGAAATCGATCGTTCCCCATCCACAAGCGCAATCGAGTTCGGGAATTGGCGAACATTTTCCGAAAACAGATCGAGAACTGTCATCTTCCACACATCGCGATGCGGTCCGGGCACGGGATTCAGAGTGGATGCGAACGCATGGCTCGGCTCATGATGACCTTGCTTCGACAACATCGCATGCGTCTCTGTGATCGACACGTCGGAATCCACCAATCCCCGTTCCCAGATTTCAAACCTTGAAACGCTGAATTGAATGCACGTTGCATGCCAACCACATGTATCAAAAAGCAATACGTCGAACACCTAAGAAATGTGGCAAAAGTAGGGCAGATAAATCGATTCGGAGCAGCCTTTGGAGACAATTAGGCAAAAATGAGGTTCCTATTTTTGAAAATGAGTGGGAAAAGTTTTTCACACATGGACAGGCTATTCCAAAAAAATCCGTTTTCCAGGCCAAAATTCATGGCCGTGGCCAAAAGCACAACTGCCCTGACGAATGCCTTTGACAGGCAGACGGCAGGGCAGCTTGCTCTCTTTAAACTCGCCGGATTACCCTATCGATAACCTTATCGAC
>JBDTBI010000406.1:0-4150 GCA_039924215.1 Acidobacteriaceae bacterium | reverse complement strand
TGCCTCGCCTCGGTCGTGAGCCTCCAACAGTTTCCTTCGCAGATCATCCGAATACGCTCGCGCCATGTGAGCTCATGCCGCAGATCATCGCCAATATCACTCTACACTATCTGTGGAAATGCTCTAGAGGATTTTCTGTTTCTGATGCAGCTCCCCCTCTCGCTCAGAACTCGTCCCGCTCAGAATTCATCGAAGGCGATCTGGCTTTTGGGAACGTTGAGGGTTTCCAGCATCCTGGTTGCAGCCTGAACCATTGCGGGCGGTCCGCACAGGTAGTATTCGATGGCTGCTGGATCTGGATGATTGGCAAGATACCGGGACTCCAATACTTCGTGGATGAAGCCGGTATGCGACTGCCAGTTGTCCTGCGGCTGGGGTTCGGAGAGCGCGAGATGAAAGCTGAAGTTCGCGAATCTGCTTTCCAACTGTTCAAAGTATTCCCGATAAAAAATTTCCTGCAGCGAGCGAGCGCCATACCAGTAACTCACGCGACGCGTGGTCTTCTGCGTTTCAAAAAGATGCGACAGGTGCGCGCGTAGCGGCGCCATGCCTGCTCCGCCTCCGAGATAGACCATTTCCTTGTCACTGGACTTGATATGAAAATCTCCGAAGGGTCCAATGGCGGTGACCGTGTCGCCCGGCTTGAGCCTGTGCATGTACGCGGAGCCTGTGCCCGCCAGGCAATCCTGGCCGCGCGGCGGGGTCGCGATGCGCACGTTGAACCGGAGTGGCTCGCCAGACGCCGGATTGGTGGCCAGGGAATAGTTACGGCGAATGGGAAGAGAATTTTGCGCGCGAAACTCAAAGACGTGCTGGATCTTCCAGATGTCCGCGAAGGGCGCCGCTACGGGAATTTGGTCGAATGGAATTTCGCCATAGGCGGGGATATCGATCTGGATGTAATCGCCGGGCTGATACCTGAGGAGCGGCGAGCCGGGTTCGGGCTCCAGGACAAGTTCCTTGATGAAGGTGGCGACGTTGTCATTGCTCACTACGCGGAATTTGTACGTGGTGGCCGGATTTTTGAGGGCGCAGCCGCCCGCGGAAGTAAGGTCAAGAAAGATCTTGCCGTCGTGCTCGCGGACTCTGTACGTCTTAACAGGGACGCAGACTGGATAGCGTCGCGGAGAGCCGTCGGTGATATCGAAACGCCCGTTGTGCTTCGGGCATTCGATGAGATTGCCTTTGAGGAAGCCGCCCGCAAGATGAGTATTGGCGTGCGTGCAGATGCCGTCGGTTGCGTAGAGATTCTCCTCCTCGGTCCGGTAGACGGCATAGGTCTTGTTGTCATGGTCGAAGCGGAGGATGTCGTTCTTTTGTAGAAACGCGCCGACGCAGATTTCGATCCACCCGTTCACGGGCTGGCCCTTGGCGGTGAAGATGTGCGAAGTGGATGGAGCTTCAGCGGGCAAGGTCGGCGTGGGTAGCTTCCGCTTAATGTGGTAGGTGGGGTCTTTCACCTGGCGAAAAATTGCGGGAAGGATTTCGCGCCACGCTCCCATCAGGCCGTTATACGGTATGGGCATGTCGGCCAACACCGCCTGGTGAAGCTTTGGCAGATTGTGGTAGGGCACTAGCGGAAACATGTGGTGCTCGACGTGGTAGAACATGTTCCAGTACAGGTAACGGTGTATGGGGTTCACATACAGGGTTCGGCAGTTGAGCCGGTGGTCGAGCACATTCTCCGCAAGGCCGGCGTGCTGGGTGTAGCCATATACGTGAACGAGCCATGCTCCATAAATGCTGGGAAGCCCAATGAACATGAGCGGAAGGATGCTGCGGGTGGTAACCGACAGCGCGATCACGGCCATATAGATGAGCAGATAGACGCGGGCCAGGGCAAAGACCCTTCCGTACTCGGATTCCGGAATAAAGGTCTTTTCCTCCGGCGTGACGCGTCCGATACAGTGCAGCAAGACATGCCGGAAGTAGATCGGCATCTCTTTCAGGTTGAAGAAAGAGAGGAACATGCCAATCAGGTTCGGTGGCCGGGGTACTGCGATTTCCGGGTCGCGTCCGACGATAATGGTGTCGCTGTGATGGCGCGTGTGGCTCCATCGCCATGGCGTAGATTCACGCAGGACCATGAAGGAAGCGATTTCATAGAGCGCGTTGTTCATCCAGTCGGTTTTGAAAGCGGTACCGTGACCGCACTCATGCCAGCGGGAATCGGAGCTTGAGGCATAAATTGCTCCGTATGCCATGAAGGGGAGAATGGCCCACCATGTGCCCCAAAGCGCGTATCCGCCGACGCCGAAACCCAGGAGCAATGCGAACCAGAGGATGGTATCGCGAATGGCCGGGCCGTCCTTGCGCTCAAGGAGTTCCCGCATTTTTTCTTTGGAGACGGGCGAGGTATACCAAGTGGCCTCGGCCAAACCTTTTTGAATCGCGAGGACAGTATTCTTCCCCACCAGGCTATAGTCGTTGAATCGAATTTCGTCAGTAACTGGCATGGGTACGATAGACGAATCAACCCAATTCTAAATCTTGTTGAGCATTTGATCTAAGATTTGCCTATGGGATTTGCCTATGGGCGCTTGCCCGCGAGCACTTCCGACAGATGAATCGCGCGCCGGTCGGAGAGCTGCTCGACTTGTTCGCGACAACTGAACCCGTTGCTGACTATTAGAGTTTCTTTTGCAGCGTGTTAGACTGCCGGCAGCAAAACTCGATTTGCCAGCGTCGTTGATATTTCGTATTTGCCTTTTTCAAAGCCGAATGGGCCGGCCATTCCGCAGCAGCCGGAGTCGAGCAGATCCACGGTTGCTCCAGCGGCCTTCAATAGCTGAACTTCCTCCGCCATAACCGGCTTTTCATGGCAATGGCCGTGCAGCACGATGTGCTGTCCGGCGAGATGGGTCGGCGCGTAGTGCTTCGCCTTTCTTGCCAGAAATTCGCTGAGCAGATAGGTCTGCGCCGCAAGTTTTTTCGTGCGCGGATCATCCGCCAGCAGATTCCGTGCTTCGTCCCGGAAGACGGTGGCGCAACTGGGCTCCAGAACCACAATGGGCGTTCCCGCTTGCAGTTGCGGTTCCAGCTTATCCAGCACATGCTGCAGATATTTCTTCGCGCGGTCCAGCATGCCAAAGTCATACAGCGGCCGTCCGCAACATACGTGGCCCTGGGGCACCTCCACCTGAAAGCCCGCGTCGTGCAGAACCTGCCGTGCCGCATGCGCGGCTTGCGGATGGAAATAGTTGTTCCATGTGTCCGGCCACAGCATCACGGTGGGAAGGGACGAGCGTTGTGCATCTGTTTGTGAAGCGGAAGAAGCACTCTGCGAACGCAAGCTGCGCTGAAAGCTTTGCGTCGCGAACGCTGGAATTGTCCGTTGGGGAGCAATGCCAATCACCGCTTTCACGATATCTCGCACAATCGGGAGTTGCCCCGGCAGATTGGCGAGGCGCGGCATGGCGGAGGCAAGATGCGCCCATTGATCCATCAGGCCGAACGCGTAGGCATGGAGCGGACGGTGGCGATGCTCATAGTAATGCGATAGAAATTCAGCTTTGTAAGTCGCAATGTCCACGTTGACTGGGCACTCATGCTTGCAGGCCTTGCAGGAAAGGCAAAGATCCAACGCATCCTTGACGGACTCGCTCTGCCAGCCTTCCGGCCGCAACTCGCCCTGCAACATTTCCCAAAGAAGATGTGCGCGTCCGCGGGTCGAGTGCCGTTCATCCCGGGTCGCCATATAACTGGGGCACATGGCCCCGGCATCCTCCTTGCGGCAGAGGCCGACCCCCACGCATCGCAGCGTTGCCATCGAAAAGGAGCCGCCATCGTCCGGGAATTGAAAATGGGTTTTCACCTGATGGGTCTTATATCCAGCGCCCAGGCGTAGATTGTCCTGCGGTTGATACAACTTCACAGGATCGGCCAGCTTGCCTGGATTCATCTTGTTGGTCGGGTCCCATACGGCTTTGAATTCGTTGAATGCCTGAATCAGTTCCGGGCCAAACATTTTCGGCAGGAGCGCGGCTCTCGCCTGACCATCTCCATGTTCGCCGGAAAGCGAGCCTCCGTGCGCCAGCACGATGTCCGCGGCATCGTCGATGAAACGGCGATAGTTTCCGATGCCTTCTTCGCTTTCCAGATCGAAATTAAAGCGCATGTGGATGCAGCCCTGACCGAAGTGCCCGTAGAT
>JBDTBI010000405.1:0-3506 GCA_039924215.1 Acidobacteriaceae bacterium | reverse complement strand
CGGACTATCGCCGCGAACTGGACCTTGCGTCCGCTGTGACGAGAACCCACTACAAGGTTGGGGATGTCGCATTCGAGCGTACAGCATTCTCCTCCGCGCCGGATCAAGCGATTGTACTGCGTATTTCCGCCAACAAGCCGGGCCAGTTGAATGCGACGGTTTGGATGGACGGCGCGCTGGTGCAATCGGTGGAGGCTGTGGCCCAAAACCGCCTGCTGCTGACGGGCAAAGCGGCGCGGCATGTTGCCGGGGCTGGACACCCAGGCGGCAAGAATCCGTTGGTGTTTTCCGACGTGCCGGGGGAAGGAATGTACTACGCCTCGATCCTGCAAGCGAGTGTTGACGGGGGCAAGTTGTCCTCCGATGGGAACAAGCTCCTCATCCGCAACGCGCAAGCGTGCACAATTGTATTGACGGCGGCGACCGGATACCGCGGATTCGACCAGAAGCCCGACACGCCGCAGGCGCAGGTGAACGGGCGCGCCACACGACAACTCGATGCTGCGCTCCAGCGGAGTTACTCCACGTTGCAAGAGCGGCATGAGGCGGATTACAAAAAGCTCTTTCAGCGCGTATCGATCACGCTCGGCCCCAACGCGGCAACAGCACAGCCGACGGATCAACGGCTCAAGAACTTTACGGCCGCACCGGATCCTTCCCTGCTGGCACTTTATTTCCAGTACGGACGCTACCTGCTGATCAGCAGTTCGCGACCGGGCACACAGCCGGCAAATCTGCAGGGCATATGGAATTACCAGGTGCACCCGCCGTGGAGCTGCAACTGGACGGCGAATATCAATATAGAAATGAACTACTGGCCGGCGGAGACCTGCAATCTGAGCGATTGCACCGAGCCGTTGCTGGGTCTGACTGCGGACATGAGCCGCACCGGCGCGCGCGCAGCGCGGAAGACCTATGGCCTGCCGGGATGGGTGTCGCATCACAATATCGACCTGTGGCGGACTGCAAACCCCGTGGGCATGGGTGTGGGCGCGCCGACGTGGGCCAACTGGTGCATGAGCGGACCGTGGCTCTGCGCCCACCTGTACGACCATTATCGATTTACAGGCGACCGGGAGTTTCTGCGCACGCGCGCGTATCCATTGATGAAGGGGTCGGCGGAGTTCTGCCTGGCATGGCTGATTGAGGATGGCAACGGGCATCTGACGACCTGTCCATCGGAGTCGACGGAGAACGATTTCATGGCTCCGGACGGCAAACCTGCGATGACAAGCGCAGGCTGCACCATGGACATGGCTTTGATTCGGGAACTCTTCACTCACTGCATTGATACATCCAAAGAGCTGGGCATTGATGAGGAGTTTGCGGCGAAGCTGGATGCCGCGCGTGCCCGGCTGCTACCGTACCAGATTGGCCGATACGGCCAGTTGCAGGAATGGTCCATCGATTTTCTCGAGGCCACCCTCGGCCAGCGGCACATGTCGCACCTGTATCCGCTCTATCCTGGCGGCGAGATAACACCGCGTGGAACACCTGTGCTGGCGAAGGCGGCGCGCGCTTCGCTGCAACGGCGGTTGGACCACGGCGGCGCGTACACGGGCTGGAGCCGCGCCTGGGCGATTGGGCTGTGGGCACGACTGGCAGACGGCGATAAGGCGTGGGAATCTCTGATCATGCTGATGCATCACAGCACGAACATGAACCTGCTCGATACGCACCCGTCGGGAAAGACCTCGATTTTTCAGATTGACGGAAACTTTGGCACGACTGCGGCGATTGCCGAGATGCTGCTGCAAAGCCATACCGGTGTCATGGATCTGTTGCCGGCATTACCTGCGGCGTGGCCCGCGGGAGAGGTAAAGGGCCTGCGGGCGCGTGGCGCCGCGGAAATTGATCTGCGCTGGGAGGACGGAAAGGCGACAGCAGCCACGATTCGACCGGATCTCCCCGGCGACTATCGTTTGCGCGTGCCAGATGGGCAGAAGATTCGCAGTGTCACAGGTCGCAGGGGCGTTGCTTTACGGGCGAACTCCGATGGCAGCGTTAGCGTCACGCTGGAAGCAAAGCAGCGATATCGCGTGCGGTTTGCCTGAATTTTAGAGGGCGCAGCGAAAGCCCGTGTTTGAGGTGGAACTGTCCGGCGTGTTCTTTGTGCGAGCGGCGACACGATAGCGATTGCAATAGGACTTATGGCAGAGGAAGGACCCTCCTCTGGTGACTCGATCCGTACCCTCCGGCGGACCGGTTGGATTGTCGCGTCCAGCGGTCAGGTGATACTCCGGGCTGAACCAGTCGGCACACCACTCCCAGGCATTGCCGGTCATGGAATAAAGCCCATAGCCGTTCGGTGGAAAGGCATCCACAGGACAGGTGCCGGCATAGCCGTCTTCGCCAGTATCCTGTTTGGGAAATTCACCCTGCCAAATGTTGCACCGATGTTCGCCGTTTGGCCGCAGTTTATCTCCCCAGGGGTAGAGTTTTTGCTCCAGCCCTCCGCGGGCGGCAAATTCCCACTCTGCCTCCGTTGGCAGGCGCTGCCCGGACCATTGCGAGAAGGCAACAGCATCATTCCAGGAAACATGGACGACAGGATATTCGTCGCGTTTCAGGACATTGGAACCTGGCCCCTCCGGCGCGTCCCACTTGGCTCCTGGAACTTTGCACCACCAGGGCGCCGCACGAACTGTGTCCTCCACCAGCTCCTCGAATCGTGCCGGTGGAATGTGCATCCAGAAGACAAAGGACCAGCCAAAACGCTCCGCCTCGGTGCGATATCCCGTCGCCTCAATGAATTGGCGGAAAAGCTGATTGGTCACGGGGGAACGATCGATGGAGAATGGCCGCAATGTAACCGCGCGCACAGGTCCCTCACCGTCGTCGGGAAAGCCTTCCGAAAAATCAGTGCCCATCAGAAACGTCCCGCCGGGTAGAGAAACCATGCGGGCAAGCGTCGCCGCGCTCGCCTGACCGGATGCAACAACCGTCTCTACGGCCGATTGTGCACCAGATTGGTGATCTGCGGACGGCGTACAGCAACCGCCTAATTTTTGATCCGTTGCGTGGGTCGCGGATGGATGGATCTCCATACTTTTAGTTTGACAGGAAACGCTCCAAAGTAGCAACGATGCGCGCTTTCTCTGTGTCGGTGCAGCGGATCGTGACATTCCCGTTGTAGCTGCCCTGTATCAGGCGGAACTTCCGGTGCTCCCTATTGGAAATGGCCTGAGGATTCAGCGGGTCGCGATTGACAGTTAGGGTTGACAGAGGTTTCGGCCAGGATGCTTAATATTAGACATCTGTGAATTCTGTAGGAAGTTAACCTAGAAAAGCTGTCCCTAATTCTGCCGAATTCGTATCGATTTGAGATCTATGCCAGACCGAGTGTTTCAATTTAAATCGGCTTATCTCGCCCAGTGTCTATCCCTGGGAATGGCCTGCGCTCTACTGGCGGGGGTTGTCGGGTGCAAACACGCCAGTTCTCCCAAGCAACAGATCGACTTCAATGCGGATGTGCAACCGATCCTTGCCAGCAACTGCTTCAGTTG
>JBDTBI010000404.1:0-4682 GCA_039924215.1 Acidobacteriaceae bacterium | reverse complement strand
ACCTGGCGCAAAATGCGATATTGGCGGTCTTCATTCCGTTCATGGGGGCGTGCGTCCCGATGAAAGATCAACCGAGGCTGCGGGCAGTTCTTATCGATGCCAAAGCCTTTCGTGTTGTTGTGCAGATAGACCAGCGCACCGCGTCCCGCTTCCGCAATCATCTGTAGTGAACGCCGTACAATCTGCTGGCAATCGCAGAGCGGGGTTCCGAACACATCTCCGGTCAGGCAGTGTGTATGGACGCGCACAAGCACCGGTTCTTCTATCTGGGCCACATCTCCATAAACGAGAGCAATATGACTCTCTCCGCCATCGACTTCACTCTCATACGCAATCATGCGAAATTCGCCGAATGGAGTGGGCAGCATGGATTCGGCCACCCGATGGATATAGCGCTCGTTCTGCAGCCGATAGCGAATCAGTTCCGCAACGGTGAGCAACTTAATGCCATGTTCACCACAGAACTGAATCAGGTCCGGCACGCGCGCCATGGTGCCGTCGTCCTTCATGATCTCGCAGATGACCCCGGCAGGAACAAGGCCGGCCATGCGCGCCAGATCAACGGATGCCTCGGTTTGGCCGGCGCGTACCAGAACGCCCCCACGACGCGCACGCAGCGGAAATACGTGCCCAGGACGCGCCAGATCCGCCGCACCCGACTTTGGGTCGATCGCTACGCGGATCGTATGGGCCCGGTCATGTGCGGAAATTCCGGTCGTCACCCCTTCGAACGCTTCAATGCTCTCTGTAAACGCGGTACCAAAACGCGACGTATTTTCGTTAGTCATGGGACGCAGACGGAGATGATCCGCGCGATCTTCCGTTAACGCCAGGCAGATAAGGCCCCTTCCAAAGCGCGCCATAAAGTTGATGGCTTCAGGCGTAACGAAGTCTGCCGCCAGGGTCAGATCCCCTTCATTTTCGCGGTCCTCATCATCCACCACGACAATCATTCGTCCTGCACGGATCTCGCCCAGGGCGGTCGGAACGTCGACAAATGGAGCGGATTCAACCATTTCAGTTATTGTATCGACACTCTTTGCAAAGTATTTGTCTGGAGAATAAACAAAAAACGCCACCCGAATGGGGTGGCATTTTCGCATTCAAGTTGCTTCTACAGCGAAGATTCGATTTCAAAACCCCATGCTTCCAGCAGAGCTTCCGGAATATATTTCGAATTTTTGTTCCGGCGTGCCCATTCCCGTAAGCGAGTGGACCGGATGTACTGGTCTGGAGTCAGCTTATATTCCTTCACAACCTGCTCAAAAGAAGTCACCGTAGGCACAACCGGACCGATCGGCTCCGGTTTGCCCCAATTTGGATTGCCGCGGCGTTTTGCCATTGATTCGCTTTTCCTTTGCTGGCGAGAGTGATTGAAGTTCTGACAAAAACATACTCAGCGTCGAGGGAACGATGCTAAAGCACAGAACAAATATAATTTTACGAATTCTTCCTCCAAAAATCAATAGCGGCAGCGATACCCGAGCACCAAACAGCCCACTACAGAAGTCAATGGTTGAATCCCGAAGTATAGGAATATGAATCCTTTAAACAGGGACTCCTTCGTTCTGGAAACCCCGGTCAGTCGAACACCACGTGTTCAAAGCCCAAGCCGAGCAGCATGGATTGAATCGTAGCTTGAGCATTTTTACTCGCGGTAGCCAGGATGCCGTCGGCTAACGCAGCCTGCTGGATCTGGTCCTGCGCCTTGGCTCGAACCTCACTTTCAAGATTCGGATCTTCCGGAACCAGCAGTCCAGTCGTGCGTGAATAGACGCGCGTCTTCGTATTGTCGAGCGCGGTGATGAAGATCTGCGAAGGCGGCAGGTGCACCCGAACGTTCCGACCACGGATGTCGATATCGTTGGACTTCAATTGGCTCAGATCGACCCCTGCAATCACTTCGCCATGCACGACGAGCAGTAATTTATCTCCAGCTAGAAAATTCGGCAGAATGGGGCTCTCCCGATCCCCTTCGATGATCTTGTCCAACGAGTACGTCACCGTCTCCAGGCGCTGTAGTCGTTGAATTTTATTCACCACCGTGGGCTGCGATGTATTGAATGTCAGGCTTCGGCCGGTCACTATGGCTGCCAGATGGTCCCAGGCGCCTATTTTCGCTTCGCGCACAAAAATGGCGAAGGCAAGAATACCGAGCAGGATTCCCAACACAAAAACTGGGAAACAGCTCCTTCGACTCTCAGATGCTACGGAACTTTGCCTCATTCTCATGTCTGCCTCTCACTAGCATCCATTTTCGCTTCCTGCGACGCGGCAGGAGTGATTGCTTCTCACTCAAATCACAACCGTCTCCTGATATTCGCCGAAAACTTCTCGCAATGTACCGGCAATTTCGCCGACCGTCGCATAGCTTTCCACCGCTTCCAGAATGGCTGGCATCAGGTTTGACCCACCTCTCGCGGCATCCTGGACGCCACGAATGCCGGCCTGCCATCGCGCAGGTTCCCGGCGGGCGCGCAGTGCGCGTAGTCGTTCTATTTGCTTCCGTTCCAGACTCTCATCGATGCGCTGCAACGGAATGACGGGTTCCTCCTCCAGCGCGAATCGGTTCACCCCAACAAGAACAGCAGCGCCGCTATCGACGGCCTGCTGATGTTCGTATGCCGCATTTTGAATCTCGTGCTGCACGTACCCACGCTCGATGGCACGGAGCATTCCGCCCATCCCCGCAATTCTTTCCAGATATTCCGTTGCTCGTTTTTCAATTTCGTCGGTCAGGGCTTCGATGCAATAAGAACCGGCAAATGGATCAACCGTCTGCGCCACGCCGGACTCATACGCGAGTATTTGTTGCGTCCGCAGCGCAATCCGTGCAGCCTCTTCGGTGGGCAGTGCCAGCGCTTCATCGTAGCCATTCGTATGCAGCGACTGTGTTCCGCCCAGCACCGCCGCCAAAGCCTCTACTGCCGTGCGAACGATATTATTCTCCGGCTGCTGTGCGGTCAGCGTGGAGCCTGCTGTTTGCGCATGGAAGCGCAGCATCCAGGAGCGTGGATGCCTTGCGCCAAATTCGTTCCGCATGATGTGTGCCCACATACGCCGCGCTGCACGGAATTTGGCAATCTCCTCCAGAAAATTACTATGCGCATTGAAAAAAAATGACAGTTTTGGCGCAACACCATCAATTTCGAGGCCTGCGTCGATGGCAGCCTGCACGTAGGTCTTTCCATTGGCCAGGGTAAAGGCCACCTCCTGTACGGCTGTCGAACCCGCCTCCCGCATGTGATAGCCGGAGATGGAGATTGGATTCCATTCCGGCATGTATTCATTCGTCCACGCAAACATATCTGTAATGATGCGCAGGGCATGCACCACCGGGTAGATATAGGTACCGCGCGCAATGTATTCCTTTAGGATGTCGTTTTGAACTGTGCCGGAAAGATTTGTTATATTGACCCCGCGGCGTCGCGCTACTGCAACGTACAGGGCCAGCAGGATGCTTGCAGTAGCGTTGATGGTCATCGACGTGGAGATTTCTTCCAGTGGAATATCCGCAAACAGACGCTCCATATCTTCAATCGAATCGATCGCCACCCCAACCCGGCCGACTTCACCGATCGACATGGGGTCGTCGGAGTCATAGCCCATCTGCGTCGGAAGGTCAAAAGCAACGGACAATCCGACGGCCCCGCTGGACAGTAAAAATTTGTATCGCCGATTGCTCTCTTCCGCATCGCCCATACCGGCATACTGGCGCATGGTCCACAGCCGTCCGCGATACATCGTCGGTTGAACGCCGCGGGTATAGGGGTAT
The DNA here is from genome assembly GCA_039924215.1 of Acidobacteriaceae bacterium. Lineage (GTDB taxonomy): Bacteria > Acidobacteriota > Terriglobia > Terriglobales > Acidobacteriaceae > JAKAAZ01. The sequence continues at coordinate 907 of JBDTBI010000404.1, read as the reverse complement.
TCACCCGGATACCCCATTTGCTCGTTCGCTTGTGATGCATTCTGCCCGGAATTCTGTGGAATTGGTTCGGTTCGACCATACACGGGCTCAATCGGAAAATGGGAAGTTGAGGAGATCCGGGGTATGCCCTTTCCATTGTTCACAGCAGAATGGTCCGGCATGACATACGACCCCTCTTAAAGATTTGCGGCGGGCATGCAGTCGATCCATCTAGCGCGAGCGCGGCATGCGATGTGCACGAACAAACGCGCTGACGGAAAAGTAGATAAACACGATCGCGAGGGCAAGATAAATATAAAAATGTTGATGGTCCGGTCCGGATTGCCAGCTCTCACGCAGCCGCCAAACTCCCTGAACAAAAAATAGCGCAAAAATGGTAAAGAAAACGCCAGTCACTTCGTACCAGAGCGCCCGTCCCGCATGGGCAAATGCGCTCCAGAATCCCCTTCCGAAGCCGCGTCCACCTCGCGCTGCGCGCCGTGCGACATCACCGGGAACCACCTTCCGCGTGGACACAGGGCGAGGCTTCGCAGGCGCGGGACTTCGTTTCGCCTCGCGCCGTACCACTGTGGGAGGTACAGACGAATGCGTACCTTCTGGGGAGGTCATCTTCTGCGCCTGCTTGCGTAAAGCCTTCGCGGCCAGACGAGCGCCGATTCCCAACCCTCGACCTAGACGAACATTATTCACACAGAAAAAGTGTAGCAGTCGGACCGAACTGGTTTGCCCTCTTCTGGAAAGGGAAGTATGGTAAGAAAAACGCGATCATACTTTTCGCGGGGAGGGTGAATTTGAATCGCAAAATACGTAATCTCATTGAGCAGTTGGGTGAAGCCATCCACGAAACCGTTGCCGAATCCGATCAGATCGCTGGAGTGGTCAAAAATATCCGCGCCGAAGGGTTTGA
>JBDTBI010000403.1:0-5679 GCA_039924215.1 Acidobacteriaceae bacterium | reverse complement strand
AATGTGGCAACTCCATCGTGATGGCGGCTCACTGAGCCAGGAAGATGACTCGAATCTGACGAAAATCGAAATCCAGGACAGCGTGTTTGGCCACGTCGATCCCAGCCTGTGGGCGCAGCAGCCTTCTGTCTAAGTACCGGACATGATCGGGCTTAGGGCTCCTGAGCCATGCGTGCGACATGGCCAGCGATCACTCGATCCTCCTCCGCCGTAAGAACATACACGGCGATCGTGGATTCCTGCCGGCTGATAGTGCGGGCTCCCGATTGCACTCCGTCGTTTTTCGTGGGATCGAGCGTCAACCCAAACGCCTCCAGCCCCGCGCAAATGGAAGAACGGGCCGATGCATCGTGTTCGCCAATACCGCCAGTAAATACCACGGCATCCACACCCCCCATCAGCGCGATGAAACCGCCAATCGCTTTTTTGACGCTCCGAACAAATGCGTCGATTGCGAGTGCGGCCTGTGAATTTCCGTGATCTGCGGCATCGTGCAAGAGACGCATGTCATTGGAAAGGCCGGAAAGGGCCAGCAGCCCGGAATGCTTGTTCAACATCTGCTCAATCGCATCGGTTGCATTCGCAGTGCCGGTAGGCAGTGTGCGGCTAAGATAAAAAATCACACCCGGATCAAGATCTCCGGGGCGAGTCCCCATCAGAACTCCACCGCAAGGGGTCAGACCCATGGTGGTGTCGAGGGATTTTCCATTTCGCACAGCAGTCAGGCTGGCTCCGCTGCCTAGGTGGGCGATAATCAGGCGGGCAGGAATCTCCCCATCGTGCTGCGACCTGGAGGAAAATCCATCTTCAAATTGACGCAGGATCGACTCACAGGAAATGCCGTGAAAGCCATAGCGGCGCACCCCCTGATCGCGAATCTCCCTGGGCAGTGGATAGATCGATGCAACTTCCGGCATGGTCTGATGAAACACCGTGTCAAAGCAGGCATAGTTTGCCACACCTCGAAAATGGCACATGGATTCGTGAAGTATTTCGAGAGCGATCGGCTGATGCAAGGGCGCAAACGAGGCCGCCTGCTCAATGTCCGCCAATACCTCCGGCGTGATGCGTTGGTGCGCATGAAGCTTTGGCCCGGAGTGAACCACGCGATGACCGATGGCCGCGGGAGGCGGAATCCCCGGCTGCTGTAGCCCAGAGGCGATCTTTCCGACGGCATCGCGGAATGAACCCAGCGCCGAAGGGTTCGACTCGGATATTTTTAGCTGACGCGTTCCGGCCTGTACCTCAAAGAAATGAAACTGGGCCTCAGGGGTTCCAATCCCACTGGCCTCGCCGCCATAGAGCAAGCGGAGTGACGTGCCTTCGGCCGCATAGATAGAAAATTTAATCGACGACGAACCTCCGTTGAATACAAGGATGGGGAAGTCCGGCGTGTCCGTGCGCATTAGAGGGGCCACTTCCAGTTGCGAATCTCCTCCCGGTCAATCCCATTTTCATGGGCATACTCAATGGAATCCGTGATCTGGTCTTTTAGCCACTCCTTGGCGTGGGCACCCGTCGCCTGCAGCTTCGGCACGCGGTTGATTGCATCCATCGCCAGATTGAAGCGATCCACCTGATTGAGAATGGCGAGTTCGAGCGGCGTATTGATATTTCCTTTTTCCTTATAGCCGCGCACGTGCATGTTTTCATGGTTGGCGCGACGGTACGTCAGCTTATGGATGAGCGATGGATAGCCGTGGAAATTGAAGATCACGGGCTTATTCAGCGTAAACAGCGAATCGAAGTCTCGGTCCGACAGCCCATGCGGATGTTCCGTATCCGGCTCTAGTTTGAACAGGTCCACCACGTTTACAAAACGGATCTTTAGATCTGGAAAATGTTCGCGCAGAATCGCAGTTGCGGCAAGCGATTCCATCGTGGCAATATCTCCGGCACATGCCATCACCAGATCCGGCTCGACATTGAGATCGCTGCTGGCCCAATTCCAGATGCCGATACCTTTCGTGCAGTGCCGTACTGCATCCTCAATGCCGAGATACTGCAGGTGCTGCTGCTTGTCAGCGACAATCACATTCACGTAATTCGTGCTGCGCAAACAATGGTCGCCAACGCTCAACAGGCAATTCGCATCCGGCGGCAGATAAATGCGCGTTACAGCAGCGCTCTTATTGGTGACGATATCGAGGAATCCCGGGTCCTGATGCGTAAAGCCGTTGTGGTCCTGCCGCCAGACCAGCGAAGTAATCAAAATGTTGAGCGAAGAAATGGACGCACGCCATTTCACCTCCGTCTTGCACTTCTCCAGCCATTTGGCATGTTGGTTGAACATGGAGTCAATGACATGGACAAAGGCCTCATAGGTAGCGAATAAGCCATGCCGCCCGGTCAACACGTAGCCCTCGAACCATCCTTCCAGAGTATGCTCGCTGAGCATCTCCATGACCCGGCCATCGGGCGAAAGTTCGCCGCCATCCTGGTCTTCCGGCTTGAATTCCGCCAGCCACGTTTTCTTGCTGGCTTCATAAATCGCCTGCAGCCGGTTGGAAGCAGTTTCATCCGGACCGAACACGCGAAAATTCTCCATGTTTCTTCGCATCGTTTCCGCAAGAAAATGGGCCAGCACTTCTGTCGGTCCCGCTTCCAACGTTCCCGGCTTTATCACGGTGACAGCAAAATCACGAAAATCCGGCAGCCTCAACGCCTTCCGAAGCACACCTCCATTTGCATGGGGATTAGCGCTCAAACGCCGATTGCCTGTGGGCGGCAGCGCCTTCAATTCCGGAATCAGAGTGCCATTCCCGTCGAACAGTTCCTCCGGCTTGTAGCTGCGCATCCATTCTTCCACCAGACGCAGGTGCGCTGGATTTGTGGCTGGGTCCAGAATCGGGACCTGATGCGCGCGCCAGAATCCTTCCACCTTGTGCCCATCCAACTCCTTCGGCCCTGTCCACCCTTTCGGACTTCGCAGAACCACCATGGGCCACTGGGGACGCTCGGCAGTCTTTGTGCTGCGCGCATGTTTCTGGATGGAACGAATCTCCTGAATGCAATGTTCCAGAGTAGCCGCCATTTTCTGGTGCATGATCGTCGGATCGTCACCCTCAACGAAATACGGCTTCCATCCATACCCTTCCAATAACTTTTCGAGCTCCTGAGAAGGAATGCGCGCAAGGATCGTAGGATTCGCGATTTTGTATCCGTTTAGATGGAGGACGGGGAGCACGGCACCGTCCCGAATTGGATTCAGAAATTTATTGGAGTGCCAAGATGTCGCCAATGGACCGGTTTCCGCTTCCCCGTCTCCCACCATAACGGTGGCGATCATATTGGGGTTGTCGAAAGCGGCTCCAAATGCGTGCGAAATACTGTAGCCAAGCTCACCACCTTCATGAATCGAACCCGGTGTTTCCGGCGTGCAATGACTTCCGATTCCCCCGGGGAAAGAAAATTGCCGAAAGAATTTCTGCAATCCCTCTTCGTCCTGGCTCTTCTCCGGATAGACCTCGGAGTAGGTGCCCTCCAGATAGGCATTGGAAAGTGTCGCGGGTGCACCATGTCCCGGACCGGAAATAAAAATCATGTCCAGGTCATATTTCTTGATCAGGCGATTCAGATGCACCCAGGTAAATGACTGGCCAGGGTCCGATCCCCAATGCCCCAGCAGGCGATGCTTGATATGCTCCGGTTTCAGCGGCTCCCTTAAAAGAGGGTTGTTCCGCAGGTAGAGCATGCCTACACAGAGATAATTACAAGCACGCCAGTAGGCATCCGTGGTCCGCAGTTCTTCTGCCGAAAGCGGATGGGAACCGAAAGCCTTCCTGGAACGAGCAGGACGACGAGGAGAAGAAGCGGTGTGTGTGTCAGGGCTCATGGGAACCTTTCAAAGCGTATACGTGCTATAGATGCGCGTTCCGACTCGAGGAGTTCTCTGCGGCCCCACCTGGATTGGCTGCAATTTCAGGAGGATCGCGAGAGACCCGGCTTTCAGGGTTCATCCTGCCGGAAGAATCGTCCACAACGGAGCTATGTTGAGAGTGTAACCGCAGAGTCGCCGGCCAACCCTTGCCCACGGAAGCGCGGAAACGTAAAGTTGACAGACAGCGGCGAACCGGTCCCCGGCAAGGTTCAGGCTGAAGACCGGCGAGGAGATCTTTTGTATCAGCCCGAGACATACACTCTTGCTCTCTTTTTCATGGTCGTCAGCATGCTCGGCTGGGGATCGTGGGCCAACACGGTAAAACTGTGCCCGGGCTACAGGTTCCAGCTGTTTTACTGGGATTACGGGATTGGCTTGTTTGTTGGGGTCATTTTCTGGGGACTCACGCTCGGCTCCACGGGACACACCGGGCGGCAATTTCTGGCCGATGTGGCCGGCGCCAGTGAAGCCAGCATCGTCTACGCGGTTCTGGGCGGGGTTATCTTCAACACTGCCAATTTGCTCCTGGTAGCGGCAATTGACATCGCCGGGCTTGCCGTGGCCTTTCCCATCGGCATCGGCCTGGCGCTGGTCGTAGGCGCGGTCGGCAGCTACGTTGTGTCGCCGAATGGAAACCCGATTCTGTTATTCGGTGGAATTGCGCTCGTCGTAGTTGCCATCATCTGCGACGCCCTGGCCTACAGGATGAGGGAGCAGGAACACCACGCCATGAGCCGACGCGGCTTGATCCTCAGCTTGGTGGCGGGCGTGCTGATGGGCTGTTTCTATCCGCTGGTAGCACACGCAATGGAAGTACCGCATGCGCCCGGACCGTATGCCATCACGTTTTACTTCATCGTGGGCGTAGGGGTGTGCGCACTGGTTTTCAACTCTCTCCTGATGCGCCGGCCTCTCGATGGCAAGCCTCCGGTCTCCATGGCAGACTATTTCAGTGCGCCGTTTCACTGGCATGTCTGGGGAACAGTGGGCGGAATCATCTGGTGCACCGGTGCGATCTTCAACTTTGTTGCGGCACGCGCACATGTCGTTGGCCCCGCTGTCTCTTATTCCATCGGCCAAGGGGCAACGATGATCTCCGCCGCCTGGGGCGTCTTCGTATGGCGGGAGTTTGCCGGCGCGCCGCTGCGCGCAAAAAAGTTACTCGCTCTGATGTTCGTTTTGTTCGTAGCAGGGTTGTGCGCGATCGCGTTTGCACCCCTTGTCCGGACCCTTTGACAGTAGGAAATGCGCCATGAATCGATCAAAAGAAATCCGGCCCATCGTCGTCGTGGGAAGCATTAATATGGACCTTGTCTCGATTGCGCCCAGAACCCCGGCCGCTGGAGAAACGCTGCTTGGATCCAGCTTTCAAATGCATCCAGGGGGCAAAGGTGCCAACCAGGCCGTCGCCGTGGCTCGCCTCGGCTATCCAGTGCAACTGATCGGAAAACTGGGATCGGACATGTTCGGCGAGCGGCTCCGTACACACCTGCAAAATGTTGGAGTGGGCGTCGCGGGGGTGGAGACGGTAGACGGTCCCTCCGGCATCGCCGCCATCACTGTCGCTTCCACCGGGGAAAACTGCATTGTCGTTACTCCCGCAGCCAATGCTGCCGTATCACCAGAATATGTCGAGCAGCATCTGCCTCTAATCCGCAGTGCCGGCATGGTTCTGGCGCAACTGGAAATCCCCCTCGAATCCGTGGAGCGCCTGGCCGAGATATGTTCTCAAGAGCAGATTCCGCTGATGCTGGACCCGGCGCCAGCGCGGGCATTATCCGCGAATCTGCTGAGTCGCG
>JBDTBI010000402.1:0-4254 GCA_039924215.1 Acidobacteriaceae bacterium | reverse complement strand
GACCCGTGAAAATGGATTCCGCGCAATTCAAAGGAACTGGCGGAAGGAAATGGCTGTCCGGATTGTTCGCGATATGGTCGGGGTGTCCACACACACCGATCCAGTCCTCAACCTTGCTGTAGTAAGGCGCGATATCTTCGTACGAGATAGGCCAGTCCGTCCCTACACCGTCGTGGCTGGCAGCCTTAAAGTCCCTGGGGCTGAAACGCAGGGAAACCAGCCCCCAGTGCAGCGTCTTGCCACCCACCGCCTGCGCTCGAACCCAGTCAAACCTCTTACCCGTGTAGGGGTTATCAAGCTCATTCACAAAATGCTGTTGGTTCCAGGCATCCCCGTACGGATGCTTGGCTCGATCGGAGGCGGAAAGGTCGCCTCGAAGCGGGAAACGGTACGGCTTCCAGTGATGATGAAAATCGGTTGCAATATTGAACTTCGGTCCCCGCTCCAGCATCAGGACTTTGAGTCCCTTCAGGCATAATTGCGTCGCCGCCATGCCTCCAGCCGCTCCCGACCCCACTACCACTACGTCGTATACTTCGGCCATTCCGGCCCTCCCTCGCTATGGATTTGTTCGATCTATCTTCGATCTATCAGCGTACGCCTTCGTATAAAAACGCCTCACGCCGCGCTTTGCACTCGCAAGGATAGCAGCCAAAACAATCAGCAAACAGCGGCCGCCTGCTGCACAACTCCAAACTACAATTTCATCATAGTCATATTCGTCGGCTACACGCACCCTTCCATGCCCTCACTTCGCCCCGCCCCGTAGAAAATTCTCCGTCTGGGTGCTTTCCGAAACCCACTCTCCGGGCGCATACTTGAGGAGAAGTTTTTCCGGGACGGGAATCAACCGCGCAGGAGATGTTTAGGTGCAAAAAAATAATGTTGGAATCCGTGTCACGATTGCGGCGCTCGTCATCATCGGCACCATCGCGTACCTCGCCGTTACCGGCATCAATGCCAACAAAAGCTATTACGTAACCATTCAGGAACTCCAAACCATGGGCAAACGCGCCTACACGCGGAATCTGCGGGTCGCCGGCAATGTTGAACCCAACTCCATCCATCGCGACGGTGCCCACGCACAATTCATTCTTATGGAACAGGGCCGCAAGCTGCGCGTCAACTATACCGGCGGCGATCCTCCGCCAGACACATTCAAAGACAACGCGCAGGCTCTGGCCGTCGGCGTCTATGGCCGCGATGACGTCTTCCACGCTACCCAGGTTCAGGCCAAATGCGCCTCGAAATATGCCCCCGCCGCCACCGGCGCCAAGGCCAAAGAAACCGCCTCCATGGCGCAGCCGCAATCAACCAAATAGAAGCAGCAAGCGTTAGCTTGCAGCGAGAATCGATCTGCATCGACAAATCTATCGCAGCCCTGGCCGCCCCAAAGGAGAGCTACGCATGAAATCTGCCTTTCTCTTTCTCTCCATCCTCTTGTTCTCAGCGAGCCAGGTACAAGCCGCGAATCCGCATCCTCCCGCCAACGAAACCCAGGTCACAGTCGTAACCCACGCCGGATATTTTCCCGTGCTGATCCGTCTACACAACGGCACTCTAATGACGGTATTCCGCGCCGGTGCTCCACACATCGGCATCAAGGGTCGGCTGGATATCTCCACGTCAAGCGACGGAGGAAAAACCTGGTCTGCCCCGCGCACTGTGGTCGACAGTCCTGAAGACGATCGCAATCCAGCGCTCGGACAATTGGACAATGGCGACATCATTCTCAGCTATGCCATTCTCAGCGGGTATGACTCGACAGGATTGAAATTTGGCGGCTACAAGGAAGCCGACGAAAAGTCGGACGGCGTCTATACCGTCCGTTCAAGCGATAACGGAAAAACCTGGACCAAGCCCAACCGGAGCGAGAGCACGCATGCAATTCAGGAAAAGGGAAACGGCATGATCTCGCCCTACGGCAAAATTGTGCAGTTGCCGGATCACACCGCGCTGATGTCCGTCTATTACGAGTTCCCCAAACCTCGCGGTGCGGAGGAATACGTATTCCGCTCCCGCGATGGCGGCAAGACCTGGAACGATCCCTCTCTCATCGCGAAACACTTCAATGAAACCGGTCTGCTTGTCCTGCCGGATGGCAAAATCCTGGCCGCGTTGCGATCGGAGAACGGTGGGCACGTCTCCATCTCCATCTCCAGCGACAACGGGCATACTTGGAGTACGCCCGTTCAAGAGACGCGCGACCTCGAGCATCCCGGCGATCTGATCCGCCTGAAAAACGGCGATGTCCTTGTAACCTATGGGGAACGAAACAAGCCCTATGGCGTGCATGCCAGGATCAGTCACGATAACGGGAAAACCTGGGACAAGAAGGACACAATCGTACTCGTTGACGACACGGTCAGCCAGGATTGCGGCTATCCCAGTTCGATCCAATTGCCCAACGGGACCATCGTAACCGCCTACTATCGAGTGGATGATCCAGCCAACGCCCCCGCCAGCACCAAGGCAAAAGCCATTCTCTGGTCGCTTCCAAAAAACTAACTCAATCCTCCACGCACGGCGTCCAAGCGTTCGGAGCGGCGCTGCACCCAATCGGCCCGACATACACATCGGCCAATTTCTCGTTGTAGTCGGGGTTCGGCGTGGGCATCAGCGCGCCCACGGATTGCCGCCACGCCACCAACTTTCCATGCATCGTGGCCGCCAGGCCATCATAGGTCGAGGAAAAGTCGTACTGTTCCCCTGGGTCCTGCTTCAGGTTGTAGAGTTCCAGATGTCCATCCTCAAAAAACTCAATCAGCTTCCAATCCCCTTCCAGCATCGCACCGGTCGGCGTTCCCCCTTGGTCGCTGTAGTGCGGAAAATGCCAGTAGAGCGCATCCCGCTCGAGCGAACTGACCCCGCGCAACACCGGAGAAATATCCAGTCCGTCGCAGGGTTGCTTCGGTGCCGGGCCGCCCGCAATGGCCAGCGCCGTAGGAATAAAATCCGTAAACAGCATCGGCACATCGGTCACGGTTCCGGGCTTCGTTACGCCCGGCCAATACACGATCAGTGGCTCGCGAATGCCGCCTTCGTATAAAAATCCCTTGCCCGCCCGCAGGCCCCCATTATTCGCCACGCGATGCAGCCGATGGCCCTGATACCCCAGCCCGCCGTTGTCGGAGGTCAGCAAAATCACGGTCTCATCCGCGATGCCCAGTTTCTCCAGCTTGTCCCGCAGCTTGCCCAGCGCGACGTCCACACTCTCCACCATGGCCGCATAGGTCGGGTCCGGCTCATCCTTGCCGCCATTCTTCCTGCGATATTTTTCGACCAGCGCAGTCCGCTCCTGCAGCGGAATGTGTACGGCATACTCCGCCAGATACAGAAAGAACGGCTTCTTTGCCGAATCCGTCAGGAACGCATCCATCTTCGTCGTCAGCACCTCGGTCAACAGGTCCTGCTCCGTGTAGCCGTGCAGGTTGTGGTAGTCAAACGGGCCAAAGTAATGATTCGGCCCCGCCGGGCTGCCATGCACGTCACCGGCAACGTTGAAGTCGAAGCCGAAATCTTCAGGAAGAAAACTCTTCCCTGCGTCGGAACCCGTGGGCACATAGTCCCGGACATACGGCTTCTTGGGGTCGGTCGGCCGCGTCCGATGCTCTTCGGCTTGCAATTGTTCCGCCGTGCCGCCCAGGTGCCACTTGCCGATCGAACCCGTACGATAGCCCACCGCTTTCAACTCGCTGGCGATGGTGGCAACGCCCGCCGGCAGATGGTCCAGGCTTGGAGCCTCCAGCAATTTCTTGTGGGGATAATAATTCCCCGGAATCCACTGCGTCAGGTGCAGCCGCCCAGGAAACTGTCCCGTCATAATCGAAGCCCGGCTCGCGGAGCAGATCGGCGCACCGGCATAGGCGCGGGTAAATTTCACGCCATCGCGCGCCAGCTTGTCGATGTTGGGTGTCTCATGGAACGTATTGCCATAGCATCCAAAATCGCCCCAGCCCAGATCGTCCACAAGGAACAGGATGATGTTCGGCAGCTTTCGCTTCCCTGCCCCCGTTCCATCCATTCCATCCGCCGCGCGCAACAGTTCCGGAAAACCCATCAACGTGGAAGCTCCGGCAACCCCGGCCAACTGTTCCAAAAAATCTCTGCGATTCATCGCCTCTCCTTCAAGTCCTTCATCCAATTTCACAACCGTGCGCTTGTCCAAACTCGCGTGCTCCCAACGACCCTTTTGATTGGCGACTTGATGATACCCGATGAATGTCCTTCGGCGTCCTATCTGCATGGGTGTCC
>JBDTBI010000401.1:0-2604 GCA_039924215.1 Acidobacteriaceae bacterium | reverse complement strand
TTTGGAGCAACGAAAGATCCTCTGCCAGTCAATCCTCTGCAGGAAGACCCGCGCGCCCGGCGGTTCGGATCGGTTTCATCCGTCTGCGCTGCAAGGTCCGGCGTAGTACCTGCTCTATATCGGCGAGGGATTCGCCGATCGCGACATCGAGAGATGCATTTCGGCTTTCGAAAACCACGCTCGGAAGATTGCTCAGGACCACTTTGATACGGCACACCTGATCAATGCCACCGCGAGGACCATTCGCGTCCTCCACCCGAACACTAACCCGCTCGATGGAGTGCCCAAACTTCCCCAGCCTCGCGCCCAGCTCTTGCCGAATGAACTTTCGTTTCTCGCTATCGAGTTCTGTCCCCAACACGCGGATATGCGCGGGAATCGGTTGCGCGTGCGCGGCTGCCTCCATCCTGGCCGCTTTCGAAACCCAGCCGGGGAAAGGCGCGCGTACAGGATCGCGACCGAGCTCATCGAATACGTCGCTTGCCGTCACAATCCCCGTCGGTTCACCTTTGTCCGTGATCAGAACGCAGCTGACTTTCTGCTCTCGCATCAGGTTCACCGCGCGTCCAAGTGTCGCCGTCGATTCGACGCTCGCCACGCGCGGCGTCATCAGATCTTCAACCATGCGGCGTTGGCGAATGCTGGCGCCTCCTTCCCGCCCACCGAGACGACGCTCGGAGACAATGCCGAGCTGGCGCCCATTTTCGGTGACCAGAAGATGGCGAATCCCTCGTCTTCGCATCTTCGCCAGGGCAACGCTTGCCGCCACCTTGGGTCCAACCGTTACGACGTGGGTGCTCATAATATTGCGAAGCTGCGGAACAGAACCTTTTGCGGCAGGTACGGACTTCATCGCTTGCATATCCACTCCTCTTCTTTGTTGAGGCAGGGTCGCCTTCAGTTTGCGGCAGCATTCGTGGCGGCTCGAGCATAACTTACCGTTAGGATCTCCCAATTGTGCCCGTCTGGCCCAAGCCAATACAGGTTTCTGCCGCCATGTGCAGTGTTGAATTTCATGTCCATCGGCCCGCGAGGACCGCTGAGGTAGGGGATTTTATTTTCTTGAAGCCGCGTAAGGATCGCATCGAACTCCTCGTCGCGCACCAGGAAACAGGAGTGATGGGTGTCAAACTCTTCCCTCTGCGCAAAGTCTGCGGTCAGTGTGTCGTTGATAAAAACCGCTGAGAAGCGGCCGATTTCTCCGTAGCCTACGTCGAGTACATAAGCCAGAAATTTCGCTGCACCGTTTGGATCGTGGGATGGAACGATGAAGTGATCGAGGATTGCCACTGTGTTCGCTCCTGCCAACACAGCATCGTTTCATCCCCACACACTAGGAGAATCTCTGTGCTTGCACTCGGTAGCTTCTTCCGGCCTGAGCCAAATCCCGGTGCCAAATCCGAGAGCCAGGCCGAGAACCAGACCGAAGTTCTACGCGTTGCAATTGAGATGACTCGCTATCCATCTAAGTTGCTTGCCCTACGTTGCTTGCCGTCATGCCAGGGAGGCGCAGGGTATCTAGTTTCAGTGCACAAAAAGGATGGCAACAGATAGGCCGATCACCACGAGCGCGGTGGACCATGCAAAGAAGTTGAACCAGCGATTGTTGGTGTGCTTTCCCATCAGCTCCGTGTTGTTGATCAACACCAGCATGAAGATCATTACAACCGGCAGCAGCACTCCGTTAAGCACCTGCGAAAGGATCATCACCTTCACCAGGGGAAGGTGCGGCCACAACACCACACCGGCCCCGGCGACAATCAGTAACGTATAGAGCCAATAAAATACGGGAGCTTCACTGAATCGTTTGTCCAGGCCAGATTCAAACCCCATCCCTTCGCATACCGTGTACGCGGTCGAAAGGGGCAGAACGGAAGCTGCAAATAAAGAAGCATTGAACAGCCCCGCGGCAAACAAAATAAACGCATATTCGCCCGCCAGCGGCTTCATCGCTTCAGCGGCATCGGAAGGGTTCGAGATGGCTCCCATGCCATGCACGAATAGTGTGGCCGCGCACGCCACTACGATGAACCAGCCAACAATGTCCGTGCAGAAGGAACCGACAATTACGTCCATTCTGGAGGCGTTCAGCTGCTTGACCTTAATCCCCTTCTCGACGACGGAGGACTGCATATAGAACTGCATCCAGGGCGATATGGTCGTACCGATGACGGCCACGGTCATGTAGATGTATCCGGATTTGTGCCACTGCGTAACGGGTGGCATCTTCACCGTCGCCAGCAACGCCGTGTGCCAGTCCGGACCCGCAAAAAATCCAGCGAGGATATAGAAAATATAAAAAACGGAGGCGATTAAAAAGATTTTTTCCACGCTCTTGTAGTCGCCTTTGACGACCAGCAGCCACACCAGCGCGGCGCAGATTGGAACGGAAATATATTTACTGATGTGAAACAGCCCCATGCTGCCCGCAATACCGGAAAACTCGGCCATTACGTTGCCAAAATTCACAATCACCAGCAGGATCATCATGACGAACGTGATGCGCAGGCCGAATTGCTCGCGAATCAGATCGCTCAGGCCCTTTCCCGTAACCGCACCCATTCGAGCGCACATTTCCTGTGTCACGATAAAGGCCAGCGTGAC
>JBDTBI010000400.1:0-4442 GCA_039924215.1 Acidobacteriaceae bacterium | reverse complement strand
TTTTGCTTCCAATGTCAGCCGAACGCAGGTGCCGACCATAGTTTCACGATTCAGGTGTGTTCCCAGTATAGTGGCTGCAAAACCGTCTCTGTATCTCTCCAGCGATTGAAACCATTCGATGCAATTTTACCTGGCGAGACGAATCATCCCTCAACAATTGTGGGGTCAAGAACCTTCGTCCATGCTTTCGTCTCGCCCTGGTCGAAAGCCTCCGCTTCGCTCAGGATGACAACTGGCTTTCACCGCGGAGTGTCGATAGCAATCACCGATCCCCTACGAATGGATTTTTTGCGCGAGCGTTTTGCTGCTGAGGTCTTCGGACGGTTCGAGCCAAGCGGCATCACCTTTGGCGTCTGCAAAGCGCTTCCGACCCGCCTTGCGGATCTCGACATCGGGAACCTTGACGAGCGGCGTGTAGCGGGGATGATGCGATTCTTTGTACGGATTATTGCGGGCTGCGTTGTAGCAGCAAATCATGGACCAGCGAGGATGTTCTGAGCGGTTCCGATCCGAACGATGCAGCAGGTTGGCATGGAAGAACAACGCATCTCCGGGTTCCATCTCCACATGGACCAGGTCCAGCCTTTTCAGTGCCTCGTTGACACGCTCCATGTCCGCTCCGGCCTGATCGCCGGTTTGAACGTGATCAATGCGTCCCAGTTCGTGCGATCCTCGGATGACCTGCAGGCAGCCGTTCTCCCGAGTCGCGCGATCGATGGCGATATAGGCGCTGGTCAGCAGCGGAAACAGAACGCCGTTTTGATACCAGTAGCCATAATCCTGATGCCAGGTCCAGGCCCCACCGACCTTTGCGTCCTTCATGATCATTTTGGAGTGGTAGTGGTACACCTCGCCTTCCAGCAATTTCTCCGCTGAGTTGACGATGGATTCGCTGCGCGCAACCGCTCCATAAATCGTGTCCGTGGGATGGTTCCACAACGACAGGCGAACCGTGCCGCCTTCTCCATCGGCCCGTCCATAGGAATGTTGGTCGAGAATGCGGTCTTCCCGCGCTGCCCGGCCTAACAGGTCAATCTCCTCCGCATCGAGCATGCTCCTGACCAGAACATAGCCGTCCTGCCGGTAGGAACTGACATCCTGATCGCTAATCGCGCCCTTCGCCATCATGCATCTCCTATTTGCGCTGCGCCGGTTGGCCCCAAATGCTACAGGCTCTTGTCTGAAACATGGTCGAGCGTTGTCTCTCGAATTCCTCTGCTGAGTGAGCAGGTGAAATTGTCGACGTCATGCAGGGAGAAGGTTGGCACTCCCTGCTGTCTTTGGGTTTTAATACGAAGAAAATCCGCATCCTTCACATCATCCAGAATAAAGTCGGGTCGAGCATCCGGCTCGAGCGACGCGATTTCAATGTGGCTCATTTCGATATTCTGAACATGGCGAAGATAAAACCCCTGCGCCGGCGTGCCTCCAAACATCGTTGGCTCAGGATATTTCTTCGCATCTTCCGGCATTTGTATTGCCGCCTGCTCGCGCGTACCACCGCCCTGGTGCTGGATATAGACATCGCTGATCTTGATGTCTTCAATGGGGTGATCCGGAATGCCGCTCAAAATCGAACATGCCTCCGAACCTACATTCGACGCAACAATGTTGCTGATAAGGATGCGGCGCAGTTGACCGATCGGCAGGCCTGCGGGACCGCGCATTCTCGCTCCCAGCCGGAGGAAAATAGGGACGCCCGTAATATCGCGCATCGTGATGTTGGTAATCGAAATATCTTCGAGCAGCGCCCCATCGACCGTTTCCAGAGCCAGACCGTGGCAGCCCTCAAAAACGCAGTTCGAAATGGCAATATTCTGAAAGCTGCCGTTCGATTCCGTCCCCGTCTTGATCCGCCCGGTCCCAGCTTTGATTTTCTTGAAGGTTCCGTCCAGCACGCTTCCCACTTCATAGGTGCCGGTCACATAGCAATTCGAGATGGTGAGATTCTTTGTTGGACGTAGGTAGCCGAGCGCGTAGGAACTCTTGGGGACAATCGCATCGTCCCGAGGAGAATTGACCGTGCAGTTCGATACGCGAACATTCTGGCAGCAGTCGATGTCCAGGCCATCCCGATTCGTATCTATAACAAGATTGTCGATGACCATGTTATCGACACCGGTCGCCAAAAGCCCGAACCAGCCGCCTTGCAATATCTGAAAATCTTTCAGCACGACGTTATGGCAGTTTTTCAATGCGATCGATTTATTGCCAACGCCATTGATGCGTCTCTGTTCCGGGTTGCGCGCCGTGGGTCCGTTGCCGCGGCTTAGTCCCCGACCCCAGATGCGACCGGGACCGCAGATTGTGATGTCGTGCAGGCCCACGCCCCAGATCAGACTGTTGTACCAGTGGTTGTGGCCAAAGTCCTCATAGGCCTCCCAGGGTTGGGGCGGCTCCGGATTGTCGTAGCCGCCAGAACTTCCCTCCGGGGGCGCGGGTGCTGCCAGGATCACCGCTCCCTGGCCGAGAAACAGCGTAACTTGGCTCTTAAAATGGATGGAGTAACTCGCATAGATGCCGGCGGGAAACAGGACCATGCCGCCGCCCGCAGACGCCGCTGCATCGATTGCTTTGTTGATCGCGGGTGAATCGATCGTAGTGCCGTCTCCCACCGCGCCATACTGGCGCACGTCAAAGATGCCGCCATTCTGTCTCGCTCCAGACGCATTGGATCCATCCGCGGCAAAGCCCGGCGCGATCATTAAAGAAGCGGCAAGCCCGCCGCCCGCAATCTTCAGGATGTCTCTTCTCGGTGTCAGCATCGTATCCCCTTGTTTTTTTAACGGTATCCAGCTTACTTCTTTACGGATCCAGTTGTCCCGGTTGCTATCGTTTGCTCACTCTCTGCCCCGGCTGGATCTGCCCTGCTCCGACATTCCTCTAGTTTTTCTTTAAGTGCATATCGGCAAACGTAAGATATTGCTGCCAATCATAGGGTGTAATGTTGTGGACCCCGGTGCGAACATGATAGCCAATCTGCCCCATCACGGGATGATTCACAGGCGGCCATTGCGTCGTCGGCAGGCCATCTGTCCCAAGCAGTTTGTAGACGGGCGTGACGGCAACGCCCGCGAGGAACTCCCCTTTGGGATTTGCCCATTGGTCCTCACTGGCGCTGGCAATGTACAGGGGCCTCGGAGCAATCAACGCAAGCACCATGTGCTGGTCGAAAGGCAGCGTTTTGTCCTGGCCATTGTATTGCTTGAAGTTTTTGCAAAACCAATACGGAAAGTGCGTATTCAAATCGCGGATGGTTTCAGATTTCCCGCTGTTGACATGGAATAACCGGGCCCCTCCCGCGCCCGAGTCGTTACTGATCGCCATGGCAAATCGCGGGTCGTTCGCAGCAGCCCACAAAGCTGCCTTGCCCAGGCGAGACCAGCCGAAGACCGCCACTCTCGACGCATCCACATCGTGGTCCGTCTCCAGATAATCCAACATGCGGCGCAGCGCCCAGGCCCATGCTCCAATTGTCGAGAAGTTATCGTCCCTTTTCTGCAACTGCGGATAGAACGCCTTCAGCGTGTCCGGATAACTGCCGATATAGTCCGGATCGACATCCGCGCGGAATCCCGTCGCCACCGCGTAGCCGCGTTTCAGAATGGTATCGAGCGGCCATTTGTCCGCCGCAATCCCTCGGCAGGCTGCCGTGGCGCGATGGTCTTTCAGGCACGGTCCGGTATTGGGATCATGGGTGCTGATTCCGGGAGTAATCTCGGTCCAGCGCGTGGAAATCTTTATTCCCGGGTCGGCGTTGATGGTCTCGTTTCCCCAGAAATTCAAGCCCAGAAAGACCGGCGGCCGTTTCACCTGGTTGGGGATGTAGAGCAGCAGGTGCAGTTTTGGCCCCTTGGAGGTTCCATCCAACAGAATCGTCACCTGTTTGCGGGTTGCGATTCCTCCGAGTGCATCCCGCGTGTCGTCCACGACCACAAAGCGCATGGATTTGGGACGGGGTGGCGCGACGCCATATTCCTGCTCGGTAAACAATTTCAGCAGTTGGGCTCTGCGGACCTTCCATTGCGCACACGTGGTGATTTTTGCGCCGTTGCTCATCGTCAACACGTCCGGCAAACCCGGAGGCAGCACAGATTTGGAAGCTGCGGTTTGAGCGGATGCGGTCATCGTCAGAAGCAGAAACAGGAACAGGAAAAAGAAGGCGGCGGAAGGAGCGGTAGAGATGCGCTTCCAGACAGTCCATCCGTACAGGCGAATCGAATGCATTGAACGGCTCCTTCAATCAATGGAATTGTTCTGTTACTGGACCTTTCCTCGCGGGCGCAGGCGATTCAGTTCAAGGGCGCAGGCAACGGCATTCTTCGCTGCGAATTTCAGATTGTCCGCAACAATCCAAAGCCAGAACCGGCTTGTCCGTGCAGCCTCATCCACAAGCCCCAACCTGCTTTTCGCGCCCGACCCAGGCCCACTCGCCGCCTCTG
>JBDTBI010000399.1:0-2611 GCA_039924215.1 Acidobacteriaceae bacterium | reverse complement strand
GGCCTGTTATCCAGGGGCGTTCGGCAACTGTCACCAAGCCGGGATTCAACGGACGCAATCCTTGCCATTACTGTGGTGGCTGCGGCCACGTTTGCAACGTGGCCGCGTCGTTCAGTTCTGTGGGAGTACTACTGCCTATCGCTGAGAAAACCGGTAACCTGACGATTCGCACCAATGCGGTGGTGTGGAAGGTGACCACGGATAAGGAGAACCAGGCGAAAAGCGTGGTGTTTCTTGACCGCACGACCCGCCAGGTGGAAGAGGTCTATGGCAAAGTGATTGTGATGGGTGCCGGAACGCTTGATAGCACCCGCATTCTTCTGAACTCCACGAATGACGATTCCCCTGAGGGTCTGGGAAATTCCAGCGGCGTGCTGGGCAGGTATTTCTGCGAGCAGATTATGGCTGGCTACATCTTGGGGCTGATTCCCAAGCTGAAAGGAAATACGAATCGCGGCGGTGGCGCTCACCCCTCAGGTACGGGAATTTATATTCCAAAATTCCGCAACCTGAAGGAACAGAGCAAAGACTTTGTGCGCGGATATGGATATGAAGGAGGCGGCGGCAGCGGCGAATTTCCAGGGTTTGCCAAAAAAATTCCCGGATTTGGCGCCGGTTTCAAGGACGAAATCAAGAAGTACTACGCCACCAGGATCGGCATAGGGTCCTTCGGTGAGGTCATTCCGCGTGCAGACAATTACGTTTCCATCGACCCTGTCGTTCGTGATGCCTGGGGTATCCCGGTCCTGAAGTTCGATATTACGTGGGGTCCGAATGAGCTAGCCATGGCGCGGGACGCCAATGATGCGCAGCGCGAGATGTTCGAAAAGTCGGGGATTGAAATCTTTGCTGAGGGGACCACGCCGCAACCACCGGGAACGAGTATCCATTCGGCGGGAACGGCACGCATGGGAAACGATCCGAAGACTTCGTACCTAAATAAATTCAATCAGTCGCATGACATCAAGAACCTGTTTGTTGCAGATGCTGCCTCTTTCGTGAGCTCTACGGAGAAGAACCCAACGTTGACGATTCTGGCTCTGTCCATGCGGATGGCGGATTACATCGTTGAACAGATGCGAAGCGGAGAGCTTGGGTAGCGGCATCACACGAATCCAATCGCATGAGTTGACGGAAATGGAGAGATAGAAACCATGAAAAAACGTCCGGAAAATAAACCCGATCAGGGTCGGCGCGATGCTTTAAAGATGCTGGCAATGGGGGTCGGAGGGCTGACGGCTTTTCCGATTCTGGGACAGGCGCAGGCGGTTGCCTCCGTCGCACCGGCCATGGACATGGATAAGACGGAGACCGATTCGCAGGCTGCGGCGAACTGGAAGCCGCAATTTTTTGATGCGCACCAGAATGAAACTCTGATCGTCCTGACGGAGCTGATCCTTCCGGCCACGGATACGCCGGGGGCAAAAGCCGCGCTGGTCAATCAGTACATCGACCTGAAATATACCGAGGAAACGCCGGAAAACAAGGAAGCGATTCTTCAGGCACTGGGATGGTTTGACGGCCGTAGCCTCTCACTCCATACCAAGCCCTTCGTGAGCCTCACTGAGGCGCAGCAGCAAGCCATCTTGAAATCCGTGGCGGAGACGCCGAGTTCCGCACCGAAAAATGAGGCTGGTGTACAGGCGTTTGAGTTGATCAAAGGATTGACGATTTTCGGCTACTACACCTCTGAGATCGGATTGGATCAGGAACTGAGGTACGAGGGGGACAGATACAACGTGTCGTATCCGGGAGCCTGTACCCACCCCGAACATCAATCCTGATTGCAGCGGCTCTGCCAGCCCGGAACCACGCCTTTTTATCGGGCGGTTGGTTCATTCTTGTTAGAACGACGCCGGCTTAGCGGTTCCTCCTGCCTGATCAGCCTCTTTCGTACATCCCTGGCCTTATACAATCATCCCTGCGCCACACCACCACGTAGCTGCGCCACAGTTGTGGATACAAGACGCAATCCTGATTGGCGAGGAAAATTCCGGCAGCGGGGGAAGAAATTTATTGCGTGGAGGCTGCAGCCAGTGTGTTGAGGAAGTTGCGCACGGCGTCGCTCCACGCTGGCAGTGTGTAGGCGGGGGTGCCGGGGCGAAGATGCAACTGTACCTTCTGTTTGGGCGCGGGAGTCTCGGCATAGATTTTTGCGGCACCGGGAACATCCTCCGGGAAGGCAGGGCTGACGAGGATGAGCTTGGGCATGGCCAAAGAGGATACGGTGCCAGAAATATCGAAATTCTGCCGAAAGAGCAACCACATGGGGAGCAGATGGAGATGCTGCTCCCGCTTTACCTGCCGGGTTAAGGAGGGTTGCGGGTTTTCGAGAATGAGGCCGGCGATCTTCGGCGATTGCTGTGCCACGGTAGCGGCAACGGCTGCGCCGAGGTCTTCTCCATAGACAACGATCTGAGTGGGGTCGAGATGCCGGGTCACCGTCAGGTAATGCAGTGCGGCGACTCCATCCGCGTAGGCTTTTTCTTGCGAGGGGGGACCGTGCTGGCTGGCGCCGAATCCGCGATAGTCGAATGCGAAGACGGTAATGCCGAGCGCGTGCAAGGCCTGGAGCGAGCCAATATTTCTCGGGAGGTCGGACCGCCCGTTG
>JBDTBI010000398.1:0-4110 GCA_039924215.1 Acidobacteriaceae bacterium | reverse complement strand
AGCACATTGAAACCCCGCGACGTTGGCCATGATTGCGATTCCCCCCCACGCGCTTTTGTTTCAATTTCCACAGTCCTGATCCAGGCCTTGCGGGCAAGCTCCGCTTCCCTTCCGACTGCAGCCACGTCTCAACCGGCAGCGTACCGATACCCTGGTGCATTCAAGTGAGCTTGTTCCATCCTACAATGGGAATCAGCCGCTCCGGCAGGGACGCCGATTTTCATCCTGATGCAACGAGAGTCCTTGGGGATCGATCCGAGGACAGATAAGCCGCCCGCAGCACTGGCAAGGAATCCACTGGCGAAGAATCCATAAACGCATTTTATGGTTTGTTGCGGCGGAGAAACAATGGCACCCAAAACCAGTGAACGGCGGCACGCTCCTGGGGGGATTGGTTCACTTGTTCGGATCGCCTGTGTCGCTGTTGGACGCGCCAACCGGCTTGGATTCTGGCGACCCTTCCTGACGCAGAAAAATACTCAGCAGAACGTACAGTGCAATCGCCATATATTCCGCCTGCCAGGTCTGAAACGTCGTGAACCAGAATTTAGCCGAGACGAAAAACGCGAGGACGGAAAGAGGCACCTGATGCGAATACGCGAGTTCCTGATTGTATGCCGCGGCCCCGGAAAGCAGATGCAGGATAAACGCGACAACGAAAAGTGCGACAAAGACAAAGGAAAGCGAGTTTCGACGGAACCAGCCGAGATGGCTTCCGCGCCAGGGTAGTTTTTCACTGCCTTTGGGATGCCCGAATTTGCCGGGTTTTCTGGAATGCGGCGCACCCCGCTGGTGCAGGTAGACGCCGAAAATAATCAATGAGGCAAGCTGTAGAATCGCCGCCTGCCAATTGGAAAATACTCCTTGCAGAAACGTGCCCGTGCGGACGTAGCGCCAGTAACCCACCTGTCCCAAACCGTGCGCAGTGCGTGTGTCGTTGTACAGCGAGACGCCGGCGAGGCTTTGCGCGATCAGGAAGCCGACAAACAAGGTGAGTAGGACGATTGAGAGGCCGTTCTCGACAAAGGACGTCTGGATTTTGCGCCAACGTTTTTTTCTAGGACCGGCCATTGGCTTGTCATGTTAGAGCGTCAGCGCATGGTGCATTCAGCAGGTTTAAGTCGGGGGTAAATGTACTCGCATTTGCCCCAGCCCGAAGAGAAGATTTACAACTGGTAGCAGGCTACGCAGGACGTCTCCGTTGAGATTCCCCAGCACCAGTTTTTTTGACAGGATTTCAGGCTCCCGCCGGGATTGGGAGTCTTGAAGATCCTGTCCATTGAAGATTCCGAACGACGCCGAGAATCCTCAAGTTTCCGACTCAAACCGTCACATGTGGAGCCTGGCGCGCGCCTTTCCATAGTTCATGTAATCGGAGATCATTTTTGACACATCCGCAGCCAGCTCATGATTGGTCTGTAAATACTCCCTGTATTCCGGATGCCACGTCTGTTTCTTGTCGTTGAGGTGATCGATAATCGACGTTGTGTGGTCAGCCAGCTGGTGCATCAGCGGAGTGATCCCATCGATCGCATCCTGTTGCCAGGGGTCGGCGCCATCGCGAGCATCATGCAAATCAGCCAGGACTGTACCAATCTTGTTGACGTGTTCCTTGACCGTATTGATCTGCATGGCATGACTCTGCCAGCCAACCTTGGACCGAGTGAAGCTTTCCATATTCTCGGTATCACGCTGCAATTGATCCGCTGAGGTTTTCGCCTGCTGAAGCAGCTTTGAGACCTGAGCTGAATCCCCATAAGCGGCAGGTGTCCAGGCGGATGTAAAAAGAATCATGCCAAAGAGCAATGCCGCGACTGTAAAATAGTGCGCCTTTGTCGATATTGAATGGATCATAATCTTACTTTCTCCTTATAACGATTGAAGTTATGGTTCTATCGCAAGGGGAACGATGAGCCATAGATAAACTGCTTTCGGCAGGCATCCACCGAGTTTCACGACGCGGACGTCTCACCCAACCGGGTGTTACACCCCGAACCACAAGGAATGAATCATGCGGCCACGTGCGACGGCCCGTCCTCTAAAACTTGTACGGGGAGATACAGACCAATACAATCTGGTAACTCTCTTCTGGCGGACTGTTTGGAGTCGGTCCGGTCATTGTCGTCGTTGCTCCGGATTGAACTAATTGAACTACCCGCCCAATCATCGTTCAATCAAGGACAGTCCGTAGGAGCGGACTTGTGGGGTTGGATGAACGAGCCGAATCTTTGGATGCCATGCTATAGCACTACTTAGGGTTTATTCCACGAGTGTGAGGTTGCCTCGGCCACAAGATTCAGTCGGTTCGGGCCAGAGATTTTGACCCCAGCCACGGAGAACGCATCGTGGATTGTGCCTCGGGAACAGGATCGTGAATCCGGCCTACATGTGCTTCGCGGTACCGGCTTGCGAGCTTTGCCACCGGTCCGGGGGTGCGTGCGCTAAATGATGACGGTGACATTGGCGACAAACCTTGGGCGTGTCCGCCTTGGAGAAGGAGCGCAGCCAAGGATTGCCGTGGTCGTGGAACTGCACGCCACCTGGGCCGTGCTGTGTGGTATCGGCTGATGTCATCCCGGCTTGGTGTCCGACAGCCGCAGCTTGTTGAGGTGAGGAGCAACGCGCTCGATATTCTTCAACTCAATGCAATCGTTGTTCCCACTCCAGTGTGGACGCTTATTGTCCGCCGGTTGCTAGGGGCAACCAAGAAACTAGACGTGACGCCCTGACCGCTTCCAGTCGGCTCGGGTGCTTTTGGGGGCACCCGAGGCAAACCTGACCGGGTCCTAAATACGAAAACGTGAACGCTTGTTGTTCATCTGTTGTGACGACAACGTCGCGAAGTTACCGTTCCATTGTCACGCACCTACGGCACGACAATTACTGTTCCCACCATTCCGTCCACGTCGTGCAGGGCGCAGATGTAGTGGTAGACACCCGGCCTGGTAAATTTCATCCGCAGGCGCGTCGTCCCAGGAGCGGATTCCGGGAGGAAGGCGCGATCCTGCGGCGCTGCTTGCAGAAAGCCTGAGCTCACGCTCTCGGTGGGTGAATAGATGGTTGCCTCCAGCGTTCCATCGGGGCCAGGGATCGCTTGAACGATAGTTTGGGGATTTGTGGGCTCAGTCCCAAAGGTAACGGTATGCGGCTCTGTGGGATCCGTATTGACCCATTCCACAGTTTCCCCGGCGTGGATGAGAATCGTTCCCGGCAGAAAGCGGACAATCGCCAAATACTGGCGCCCTCCAGTGGTAGCGTGCAGTTCTCCCGTCATGAGGACGACATTTTCGGACCGAGGGAAAGCTCGCATCTGTTCCATAACGTTGGCGTTGTCGCTCAGCAACGTGCGAGCCTCACGAGCGCCCTGAATGTCATAGTCGTGCTGATTGTAGGGGAGAGATGCCGCGTAGAACGGCGCTGATCGATCCGTATTCTGGAGGACATGAATCACCCCGTTCATGTCCGGATGAATCAAACATACCAATTTATAGTTTCCGGGGGTGGGGAAATTCACCGTATAGGTAGCCTGGTCGGCCAATGGGCCACTGTTGACACAAGCCAGACCCGCGCTACCATAGAACGAATCGCTGGGTTGAGCAACGCCCTCGCCGGGAACCATATTACAACCCACGGGCGGTGGTGGGGTCGGGGGGCCCGCAAATAGCGAAAACGGTTGATTGGCCGCCAGGAGGGTCACGGTGTGAGGTTCGTTCTTGGGAGCAAATTTAAACCGGATGCTGTCGTGAGCGTAGATCCAGATCTCATTGGGCAAAAATGCGTCAACCTGCTTGGCCTCATCGTGGTTTTCCGCGCCCACCTGCACGCTCCACGATTGTTGGGCACTGGCAGGTGTGGCAAACACCAGAAGCGGACCCGCCAACGTCAAACCGAGGAACACCGAAAAGAGACTAAAGGGAGACAAGATCCTTCTGCATAATTTCATGTGAACTTCTCCTTGATGCACGTAAATATTTGTCGATACACGTAAACTTCATAACTAATGCACGTAAACTTCTGCTTGATGATGCACGCACTGATGCTACAACTGACGCGGTGAGCCTTCAAGTCAAGCCGGTTGGAATGCGTGATTCGCCCGTTGTCTTGCGGATA
>JBDTBI010000397.1:0-2892 GCA_039924215.1 Acidobacteriaceae bacterium | reverse complement strand
GCTCCACGCCGCCGCCGGCCTCGCCTTTGTAAATGCCGCTGCGTTCAGTGACCACCGTCCCTGTCCCGTTGCCGGAGTCGTTCGCCGCGACCGAAACGCTGCGCCTTGTCGATGCACTCTTTTCCCTCTCGCTGTCGTTGCAGGCCGTTCACAATACGCCCGCAGCGCCGCCATCCCGTCGTTCGTCACTAGCCCTTTCCACACCAGATTCCACAGCGCATCGAGTGTCTCGCCGGGATAGCCGCCGCCTACGTCCTCATGCAAATCCTGAAAGAAGGAAGCCCCACGCTCCTTCAAACACGCAACAAGTTTCTCTTGTCGACTCGCCGCCGATGCGGCAGGATTGCCATCCTTAGAGGCGCTGGAGAAGATCTCCATACCTTGCCTTTGGCTGCTTTGGTTTGTCAGGGGCCACAGAATCGGTAATTTTTCCGCCAGATACAGGCCGATCCGGCCATCCCGCTCGCCAATTGGCTCGAACCCTGCCCACACCACCTCGCCCGCTGCAATCAACATGTCGAGATCGGAGCTCTTGTACTCCGTCAGCCGTGTTGGCAGAATCTCCGTTTCCAGTACCGAGGCCGGTAGTGGAGCACCCTGCAGATTCTCCACCACATCCAGCAGAGCATCCAGTCCTCGACGTGGTTGTACTACTCCCTGCCACCGCGTCAACAGTCGCGCCAAAACATGCTGTTCGACCGGCTCAATCTCTTTTCGTAATCGCGCCAGAGACTTTCTACGAATTGTCCGCAGGACTTCTGCGTCGCACCACTCGCGATGCATACCGCCGGGTCGGAAGCCGCCTTCCACCACGCGCCCGGTTTGCACCAGATGCTGCAGTACCGCTTCGACAGTCACTGCGGCAACTCTAAACCGTGCCGCGCATTCCGCCGTGGTGAAGGGCCCATGCGTCCGCGCAAAGCGTCGCACCAGATCTACCATCCCCTCTGGGGCCTTCTCGAGAAATGCTTCGGGCAGACCCGGCGGCAGGGGAACGCCCAGGGCATCCCTAAACCACGCTGCGTTTTCAACCGCAATCAGACTTTTTTCCCCAGCTATCCGTATTTCCAGCACACGACGTGCGCGGATCAGTTTCGCCACACTCTCAGCGACGGGATCAGTTACACACCGCCGCAGCAGCTCGTCTCGTGTCAAATCTCCCACTCGCAGCAGCAGATCATGGACGCCATCCATCGTCCGCGCTTTGTAGGGATCGACCAGGCACTGCAACTGCTCCTCTGTCTCCTCAATTGCGTTCCGGTCCAGCAGCTCTCGCAGGTCCGCATCGCCCATCAACTCCCGCAACTGGTCCTGATCGATCGACAGCGCCTGCGCGCGCCTTTCTGCCAGCGGAGCATCGCCGTCATAGATATAGTTCGCCACATAACTGAACAACAATGCGGCAGCGAAAGGACTCGGCGTTCGTGAATCGACGGTATGCACCCTGAGCGTGCGATTTGCGATCTTCTGCAGGATCTCCATCAGTGCCGGCATATCAAATACGTCTCGCAGGCACTCCCGATAGGCTTCCAGCAAAATAGGAAAAC
Organism: Acidobacteriaceae bacterium; assembly: GCA_039924215.1. Lineage (GTDB taxonomy): Bacteria > Acidobacteriota > Terriglobia > Terriglobales > Acidobacteriaceae > JAKAAZ01. The sequence goes on along the minus strand of JBDTBI010000397.1, from coordinate 1,345 downwards.
TCGCATATCGGCTTGCCACGCTCAGCAGGTCGTATGCCCGCTTCCGCTGCTGCCACAGGGGAGTGCGCCCCTGAGCCCGTCGCCTCGGCAACAGCAAGGCCCGCGCAGCGCTCTCTCGAAACTTCGCCGCAAACAGGGAAGTCGAGCCCAGCTGCCGCAGTACCAGCTCCGCAGCTTCCTCGGGCTCAAGCATCATTTGTTCAACGTCCGGCGCAGCATCCGTCTCCGGAAAGCGCATGCAGAATCCATCTTCGCTCCACATGATCTCTACATCGGGCCCGCCAATTGCCCGTAGCTTGGCTGTAATCGCCATTGCCCACGGCGCGTGAACTCTGCTTCCGAAGGGCGTCAATACGCACACTCGCCAATCGCCCAGCTCATCTCGCACCCGCTCGATCACAATGTTCCGATCGTCCGGCACCACCGTCGTTGCGATTTCCTGATCGGTAAGATATCGCAGTAAATTTTCTGCTGCTCCTGCCTCAAGATCATGTTCGGTCGTCAGTCGCGCCACGGCCGCGCCGACTGGGACCTCGCGCAGCTCCCGTATGAGCGCGCCAATCTGTCGTCCAAATTCCAGCGGGCGTCCCGCGCGGTCACCATGCCAGAACGGCATCTTCCCAGGCTCGCCGGGGGCAGGCACCACCAGCACGCGGTCGTGCGTAATTTCATCGATCCGCCAGGTGGAGGCGCCCAGAAGAAACGTCTCCCCCGGCCTGCTCTCAAATACCATTTCTTCATCCAGTTCGCCCACCCGCACCGGCTTGTTTCGTTCGCCTGCCAGAAACACACCATAGAGTCCGCGGTCCGGGATCGTGCCGCCATTTAGGATCGCAATTCGCTTCACACCTGCGCGCGGCGTGATCCAGTTTTTCGTCCGATCCCACGTAATCCTCGGGCGCAATTCTGCAAACTCATCGGATGGATATCGCCCCGCCAGCATATCGAGCAACCCATCGAAAGTCCCGCGCGCCAGTTCCGCGAACGGTGCCGCTCTCCGCATCAGGGAAAAGAGCGCGTCATAGGAGATCCCAACGTTCTCTTCTTCATCAAGAGTTCGAATCTTTGTTTTCGCGGTATTTTTTTGTAAAGGAGGATGCGCAATCGTCGCGACCATCTGCTGCGCCAGCACATCCAGGGGATTCCGCAAAAATCGCGTCGACTCCACCTGCCCCTCATGCATCGCCCGTGTCACGGCGGCGCATGCAATCAGGTCTGCACGATATTTCGGAAAGATAATTCCCGTCGAGGGCATTCCCACTGAATGGCCGGCGCGCCCAATCCGCTGCATTCCGCTGGCTACGCTGGGCGGAGCTTCAATTTGAATCACCAGGTCAATCGCGCC
>JBDTBI010000396.1:0-6033 GCA_039924215.1 Acidobacteriaceae bacterium | reverse complement strand
CCAGAAAATACCGCCTGCGCGTGCTGAATGGGTCAAACTCGAACTTCTATCGCTTGTCCTTCGCGGAGGGGCCTGGCTTTCACGCAATCAGCTCCGATCAGGGATTGCTGGGAGCGCCGGTGGCATTGAAACGACTGCAACTTGCCCCCGCGGAGCGTGCCGACCTGATTGTGGACTTCCGTCAACATGCTGGCAAAAAACTGACGCTGATCAGCGATATGCGGCAACTGATGCAATTCCGCGTATCCGCTCAGAGTGCGCCGGACAAAAGTTTGCTGCCAGGCACACTGCACCCGGTACGGAGAATCAGTGAGACGAAGGCGATCAAGACGCGGCGCCTGACGCTCGATGAGCACCTCGATTGGGCCAACCAGTCGACCGAAGTGCTGTTGAACAATACTCCGTGGAGCATGCCCATCACGGAAAATCCGGTGATCGATACGACCGAAATTTGGGAGCTGGTGAATCTGACGGCAGATTCTCACCCAATCCATCTCCACTTGGTGCGGTTTCAGATTCTCGACCGACGTCCGTTTGACGTGATGGAATACCTGCGCACGCGCACAATGCGGTTTATCGGAGACGCAGCCCCGCCAGAGGCGGATGAAGCAGGATGGAAAGACACGGCGCGAGCCGATCCAGGAATGGTCACTCGAATCATCGTTCCCTTTGAAGGATTCACGGGCCGGTATGTATGGCATTGCCACATTCTGGAACACGAGGACAATGAGATGATGCGCCCCTACGAAGTTCTCGCCGCCAAAGAAACATCCGGAATCTAATCACGATCAAAAAGCGTAAGTTTGCGCTATTGTGGAAAGACTGCGGTGCAACCACTTGGAGATGCGCCAGGTAAACTTCGCATTTCTATAGGAGGGTTTCATGTGTTTTTCAGCAACCGCTAACTTTGCCGGTAGCGCCGTACTGGGAGCCATTGGCGTAGCCACGCTGAAGGAGGTGAAACATCGGCGGGAGCTGATGTTTGCCGCTTTGCCCTGCCTGTTCGCGTTGCATCAGTTTACCGAAGGATTTGTGTGGCTCGGGATTAACGGCAAACTTTCCCAGGCGGCGCTGCATGGTGCTGCCGCAGCCTACGTACTGTACGCGCAGGGACTGCTGCCGTTTCTGTTGCCACTGAGCGTGTTGCTGATTGAACCGACGCGACACCGGCGATGGCGGATGATGTGGTTTCTGATTCTGGGAAGTGGCCTGACTTTGTACATCCTATGGGGACTCATGATGGCCCCATTGCAGGTATACGCAGTTGGCCATAGCATCGTGTACGAAAATACCTTAACAACCACAACAGCGGTTGCGGTGCTGTACGTGATCGCGACGTGCGGCGCGCTGTTCTTTTCCGGCTTTCGCGACCTCGTACTGCTGGGATGGCTGAACCTGGTGGGCCTGCTGGTGGTGATGGCGGTCAAGTCCTATGCCTTTACTTCAATATGGTGCGCGTATGCCGCCGTGGTGAGCGTGGTGATCTACTTCTTCTTCCGGCGCAGTAGCAAAGACCGCCCAGTAAAATATGCGATTGCCGTCTGAAGGATGTGGAATTGCTATTTTGGCGATGGACCCAGGACCACCTGGACAAAACCGTCCGGACGAATGGCTTTCTCAAAGGCCGCGCGCACTTGATCTCCCGTAAGGGAAAAATAGTGTTCGGCTGCGAGAGCCGGCTCATTCAGAGGCAGACCCATCACGGCACGAGACAGCATACCGCCGGCAACTCTGCCTTCACTGGCCTCTGCCAGCGGAATTTGCCGCAATAGCAGCGCCTTCGCCTGCTTCAATTCGGAAGGTGTCGGTTCTGATGTTTGCATCTGCTGCAGATCTCGAATGATCAGCGCATTCGCTTTCGAGATATTGCCCGGATCGGCGCCATACGTAACCGAGAAAACAGTCCGCGTTCTGCCGGCACTCAGCGCGTTGGAGACGAAATAGACATAGCCCGTCTTTTCTCTCAAATCGCGATAGAGGCGCGTCGCGTAGAACCCGCCACCCAGCACATGATTGCCGAGTTCAAGTGCGTAGTAGTCCGGATCGAAGCGGTTCATCGGCACTTGTTCGGAAAGCGAAACGCTGTCCTGAACCCGCGTGGGATCGGGCACGTTCTGTGCCGTGACCGGATTGCGCGGAACCGGCTGGAGGTCGAGGTGCGGCTTCGGCCCCTCAGCTTTCCATGCACCAAAATTCTTTTGGACTGAGACGCGAGCTTCCTCCGGCGTGATGTCTCCGATGATGACGATGGTTGTCAGGTCCGGACGAAAGGTCGTCGCGTAATAATTCTTGACATCGTTCAATGTCACGGAGTCCACCGTTTGCGGCGTGGCTTCTCGCAGCGCCGGGTCACGGGCCGGCAGCAACCCCTTCTGCTCCGCACGACCGGCAAGATATTGAGGACTCTTGATCAGGTCGGCCACGGATTGGGACGTCTGTCGCTTCACGATCTGAAAGGCTGGCGCGGGCAAAGCCGGATGAAGCTCATTGTCGGCAAGCAGAGACATGCCTCGGTCGAAATACTTCGTCAAAACTTCCAGGGAAAAGTGCGTGCCCGCGGACTCATTGGCTCCAAGGTCATCGAGCGCTTTCTGGAAGGCGATCCGGTCGAGGCTGGTGGTGCCGTAGGAGAACAGGTCGCCGAGTACGCTGCCGACTCCGTCCTGGCCATGAGGAGTTTGCAGGTCGCCCTGATGGTGGATCGTTCCCATCACGGTGACGGTCGGAGTGGTTCGGTCGGTGAGGACAATCAACCGAATCCCATTGGGCAGCACAGTATCGGACGGGTGCAGGTTCCATTTCGGCAGGGTCAGGGTGCTGAGTTGCGTTTCTGCCCAGTCTGGCAAGGGCACAGGTTTCGTGGGCGTGCTGGTCACCTTTTCTCCGCCGCCAAATCCCTTGCCTGCGACTGGCGCGCCAGATGGCCGCGGTTGCAGCGTTCCGACGATGGCATTCTCCATCACCAGATATTGCTTCGCGACCCGGTTCACATCTTCCACCGTGACCTTCTTGATGGCATCGACATCCTGCTCGGGTGAGGTACGGCCCTCGCCAGCCACTGCCTGCGACCACAGATTGGCCAGGCCCGGAATCGAGTTGCGATTGAATTCAGCGGAGGCAATCTCGCTTCGCTTGGCGGCAGCAATCAGATCGGGAGAAATCCCGTGGGCGACATCGTCCATCAATATTTTTTTAATTGTTTCGTTCAGGGCTGCCGGATTTCCGTTGGTCGGCAGCACAACGTAGGTCATCCCCATACTCGCCTTGGGATAGGTTTCCTCCATCTGAAAACCGGCGGCCAGGGCCTTTCCATCTGCGGCAAGACCGTAAATTTCACCTCTCTGGCTGGCAAGCACATCCGCCAGAATCGTGGCCGCGGCATAGTCGGGGCTGTCCGTGCCCGGCATACGAAACGCAATGACGCTGATGATGTACGGATAGTCGCTGGGGACGGTGAAACTTTCCGCCTTGACAGGCTGCAGCTTGATCGAAGGACGCTCTGGCAGCGGATGCGCCGGGATCGATCCGTAGAGTTTTTCGATGGTGGCCAGCGTTGCATGCGGATCGACATCCCCGGCAATGACCAGGGTCGCATTGTTTGGAACATACCATTTTTCGTGGAAGCTTTTCAGCATCTCTGCTGTGGTGGCCGCGAAGGACGCCTTGGTGCCCAGCGGATCATGCTCATACGGGGTACCGGCGAACATGTCGCTGTTGACGCGGGTAATGAGCTTGTAGCTCGGATCGGAAAGATCGCGCTCCACTTCCTGTGTGATTGCGCCGCGTTCCTGCGCCCACTCTTTGGCAGAATTGGTGGCGCCGCTCATGCAGTTGGCATCTACATGCAAAGCTGTGTTCAGGTCGCTCGCCGGAACCGTCTCAAAATACTGCGTGATGTTTTGCTGGGTGTCGGCGTTGTTGTCGCCGCCGAGCTGAGCAAATATCGCCGCTGTCTGGTCCGCCGACAGTCCGGTGCAGCCACGGAACATCATGTGTTCCTGAGCATGGGCCATGCCGGGAAATCCTGCGGGCGTCTCATTTCCGCCCACTTTATAGTTTTCATACACGCTGACAGCAGGCGCTAATGGGTTGGTAACAATAATGATGCGCATGCCGTTCTTCAGCGTGGCCCGCGTAACATTCGACTGGGCGAGGACAGGCACTGCAGTCGCCAGCAGCAGCAGAATCAGGGTAGAGAGCACTTTTTTGAGCATTCTGTTTTGTCTTATTCCCATCGTTCTGTTTTGTCTTATTCCCAACGTTCTGTTTTGTCTTATTCCCAACGTTCCATACAGGCGCAGACCTTACTGGCATAAGCCTTATGGGCAGAGACTCGAAGCCATTTGGAGGCGGACCTACGAAATCCTGTCGCGCTCATCGACTTCTACTTATAAGTTTAGACGAATGAATTCGATTTTCGATGCTGGCACTCTCCGTGGAGGGAAAGGATCCAGGGCGTGGGCAGGGAAAAGGCAGCCGTCTTTTAGCGAACGGCTGCCCATGGCGGAATCGAACCCGCGTTTCCGTTTAACCTTCTGTAGCCGGTGAAGGCGCGCTTGAACCTGGAGCACCGGGCCCCTGGGGACCAAAACCGTGATGCCGAAAGTCGCGTCGCATCTGCTGCATCTTTTGCCGTTGTTCCGGGGTCAGTGCGGCACGCATGTCGAGCCGGAAATCAATCATCGCTTTGGACTGGGTCAGCCGGGCAGAACTGATTTCCTGCAGCTTCTGGTCGATCGCGCTCCGATTCGGCGTTTCGGCGGAGAGCAACTGCCCCAGCTCCAGACGCTTCACCTCCAGGGTCGCGCGGTTATCGATCATCGCTTTGCGAAAGTTGAAGGTCTGCGTTTCAATTTTTTGAGCCTGCTCTGCGGTGATGCCAACGCGTTCGCGGAAGGATGGGTTCTTCACCAGATTTGCCAGCATGAAATGCCGGTGCATTCCCCTGTTGCGGTGACCCCAATGATCTCGTTGACGATTCCGCATTTGGCGACTCCCCATTTGACCATTCCAGGGTCCACGCCGATTCATTTGCTGAGGACCCATGGAGCCCATGGGGCGGCGCTGAAATTGTTGCTGCTGATTCATGGTGGCAGGCGACGCGGCCTGTGCAGGCGCCGCATCCTGACCGAACGCCATGGGAAGCGCGACAGCAAACGTAACGAAAGCCAGCACAACTTTTGATTGAATTCGCATTTTCGATTCTCCCTGTGGTGCAGGTACGTTTCGTCCTCTGGACGAAACGCCCTCCGGACAAATCCGGTACTGATAGAAACGTTTGGGCGGGGTGAGAAGTTTCGGTTTAATCTGGGTATATTTTTATCTGCCGAACCGGCCCGCAAAAGGCCGCCGCAAAATACCCGACAAGTCTGTCGTGGCAGTGAGTCAAACTGCATCCGGGGCTTCGCAACTTCCACACGTTGCATTCCGCGTAAGACCCTACCCCACATGGGATCGTGTTCCTGCCTGGTTTTCCCGTGAATAGAAGCGGAACCCATGCGCAAATCAAGGTGCAGGAGATGCCTGGTTTATGCTATGAAAGAGAGGACTATGAAGACTGTGTTTGTAGTGGGGGCGGGACCCGCGGGCCTGTTTGCCGCCCAAAAAATTGCGCTGGTAGGACACCAGGTCTTTCTTTTCAATCGAGATATAAAGCCTGGCGGACTGGCAGAATACGGAATTTACCCTCTAAAAGACAAAATGAAGTTTGGGCTGCGCAAGCAGTTTGCCAAGGTGCTTGCGTTGCCGAACGTACATTATTTCGGTCATGTCAAGATCGGCGAAGGGTATGACATGACGCTCGGAGAGCTGCAGGCGATCGGGCCCTCCGCCATTCTATTTTCCTGCGGGGCACAGGGCTATAACGAGCTTGGCATGCCCGGAGAACATTGCGCGGGCGTCTACTCCGCCAAGGATTTCGTTTACCAGTACAACCAATTGCCTCCCTACGCCTCCATGGATTTCTCCACGGGCAAACGCATCGCGATTATCGGCATGGGCAACGTGGCTGCCGACGTGATGCGGTGGCTGCTG